>JAAYIB010000122.1 GCA_012744295.1 Acholeplasmataceae bacterium | reverse complement strand
TTTTTAGACAGCACTTTCGTGATTGCCGCGGTCAAGGTAGTCTTGCCGTGGTCTACGTGGCCGATGGTTCCTATGTTGGCATGGGGTTTTGTTCTTTCAAATTTTTGCTTTGCCATTATTTATTCCTCCTCAAAATCCATTGATTGATTAAGCTTGCGTGCCTTTTACCTTGGCAATGATCGCCTCGGCTATATTTTTGGGAACGTCTTCGTAATGATCGACTTCCATCGCATAGTTGCCGCGTCCCTGCGTTTTTGAACGAAGGTCCGTCGCATAACCGAACATTTCGGAAAGCGGTACGAATGCAGATATGACCTGCGCTCCGCTTCTTGCTTCCATTCCTTCAATTCGTCCGCGACGTGAATTCAGATCGCCGATTACGTCTCCCATATATTCTTCGGGAACGGTAACTTCAACCTTCATGTAAGGTTCGAGAATAACAGGACCGGCTTTCAGTGCGCCTGCACGGAAGCCCATGGAGCCAGCTATCTTAAAGGCCATTTCCGAAGAGTCGACTTCATGGTAGGATCCGTCGTACACGGTTACGCCGATGTCCACCATCGGATAACCTGCAAGCACGCCGTTTGCCATCGATTCCTTAACACCGGCTTCAATCGGTCCGATGTATTCTTTTGGAATAGCACCGCCGACGACCTTGTTTTCAAACAGGAAGCCTTCGCCCGGTTGGCGTGGATTGAGTTCGAGCCAACAGTGGCCGTATTGGCCCTTACCGCCGGACTGACGAACAAACTTTCCTTCCGTCTTGACTGACTTGCGGATTGTTTCACGATAAGCAACCTGTGGATTGCCGACCGTACATCCTACCTTAAACTCGCGAAGCAATCTGTCAACGATGATATCCAGGTGAAGCTCGCCCATGCCGGAGATGATTGTCTGAGCCGACTCGGGGTCTGTATGAACACGGAAAGTCGGATCCTCTTCAGCAAGCTTCTGTAAAGCGATGCCCATCTTTTCCTGGTCTGCCTTGGTTTTTGGCTCCACGGCTACGGAAATAACCGGTTCGGGGAAAACCATCGATTCGAGTATGATAGGCGCCTTTTCATCACAAAGGGTATCACCCGTCGTGGTATCCTTGAGGCCGACGGCAGCAGCAATGTCGCCGCTGTAGGCCATATCGATTTCTTCACGGTGATTGGCATGCATTTGCAGGATGCGGCCGATACGTTCCCTCTTGCCCTTAGTGGAGTTGTACACATAGGAACCGGAGCTCAGCGCACCTGAATAAACACGGAAGAATGCCAGCCTGCCGACGAAGGGGTCGGTCATAATCTTGAAGGCCAGGGCTGAGAAAGGCTTTTCATCGCTGGAATCGCGCTCGTCCTCTTCACCGCTGTAAGGATTTACGCCCTTGATCGCGGGAATGTCGGTCGGAGCGGGCATATAGGCGACAACTGCGTCCAGCAGAGGCTGCACGCCCTTGTTCTTGTAAGAAGAACCGCAGCAAACCGGAGTCATTTTGCAGTCAATCGTCATTTTGCGAATGCCTGCGTTAATCTCCTCCTCGCTAAAGTCTCCTCCGTCAAGATATTTCATCATCAGCTCGTCATCGCTTTCGGCGACGGCTTCCAAAAGAATCTGACGATATTCCTGGGCTTTTTCAACCATTTCTGCAGGAATGTCGCCAAAGGTTTCTTCCTTGCCCAGCTTGTCGCTGTACATAATCGCGCACATCTTGACAAGGTCAATCATGCCAACAAAGGAGTCCTCGAAGCCGATCGGTATCTGAATAGGTACCGCGTTGGCATTCAAGCGATCCCTCATCATTTTTACAACTCTGTAAAAGTCCGCACCGGTAATGTCCATCTTATTCACGTAAGCCATACGCGGCACGTTGTATTTGTCGGCTTGGCGCCAAACGGTTTCGGATTGAGGCTCAACACCGCCCTTGGCGCAGAAAACCGCGACGGAACCGTCAAGGACGCGCAAGGAACGCTCAACCTCTACAGTAAAGTCAACGTGGCCTGGCGTATCAATTATGTTGATGCGGTGGCCATTCCATTGACAGGTCGTCGCAGCGGAGGTGATTGTGATACCGCGCTCCTGCTCCTGAGCCATCCAGTCCATCGTCGCGCCACCCTCGTGAACTTCACCCAGCTTATGTGTCTTTCCGGTATAAAACAGGATTCGTTCAGTCGTAGTGGTCTTGCCGGCATCGATGTGAGCCATGATGCCGATATTTCTTGTTTTTTCAAGTGGAAATTGTCTGGCCACTAGTTTTAATCCTCCTTAATTACTGCCAGAGGCAAGCGCTCTGCTTACCAGCGGTAGTGAGCGAAAGCCTTATTGGCTTCAGCCATCTTATGGGTGTCTTCGCGCTTTTTAACGGCTGCGCCGGTGCTGTTTGCGGCATCCATAATCTCGCCGGCAACGCGCTCGCACATCGTTCTTTCGCCACGCAGACGCGAGTAGTTGACTAACCAGCGAATGCCCAGCGTAGTTTTACGGTCTGCACGAACTTCGACCGGCACCTGATAGTTGGCGCCACCAACACGGCGGGCACGAACTTCCAGGATTGGCATCACGTTCTTCATGGCAGTATCGAATACTTCCAACGGGTCCTTGCCTGTTTTGGCACGTACAAGGTCGAACGCGTCATAGACAATGCTTTCGGCAACACCCTTTTTGCCGTCAAGCATGATTTTATTAATGAATCTTGTTAAAAGTTTTGAACCGTATACTGGATCCGGCAAAACATCTCTTTTAGTCACAGGGCCTTTTCTCGGCATGTGTTTCCCTCCTTTTTAGAAATCATTCATGATATAGTCGCTTGCTTATTTCTTTACTGCAGCTTTTGCACGTTTAGCACCGTATTTTGAACGGCCCTGGCTACGATTTGCAACGCCGGCAGTGTCAAGCGCACCACGAATGATGTGATAACGGACACCCGGAAGGTCTTTAACCCTTCCGCCTCTAATAAGAACAACGCTGTGCTCTTGTAGATTGTGTCCGATACCCGGGATATACGCTGTAACTTCGATACCGTTTGTTAAACGAACCCTTGCTACCTTACGTAACGCAGAGTTAGGTTTCTTAGGGGTTGTTGTGTAAACCCTGGTGCAAACACCACGCTTTTGCGGACATTCTTTCAAAGCCGGAGCAGTGGATTTTTGTTTAAGGACCTCTCTACCTTTACGAACCAATTGATTGATTGTAGGCATATCGGCACCTCCTTCCCGTATGATAAGTTTTAATGTTTATAAAAACCCATGTGCCAGGCACAAAGGATTCCTATCAATCCTTGAGTATGGCAGCCGCGGCTGCACCAACGTGAATACCGCATGCCTTGCCAAGTTCCTGCATTGTAGCCGTCTCTTCATAGGCAAGACCTGCCTCGGCGCAAGCCCTGAGCAATGGTTCAACAACGCCGGCTTCTGCATCGGACGCAACAAAAACAATTTTGGCAGTGCCTTTTTCTATCGCCTTGGCGGTTTGCTTTACGCCAATAACATGCTTGGCTCCGGCCTTTAACAGTTCCATTGACATAAATAAACACCCCCAAAAACACATAGATATACTGCGATGCTTATGTATTGTAACATTCATGACATTGCCTGTCAACACTTTTCTCAGGCCTAAAGGGTAGCAAACCCACTGTTTATGCGACGAATCGTTTACACGCTTCCAAGCGTTTCATTTGGCGTAACACCAAGAAAATTTTAGCTTGTGTTTCAGATTTTGTGTAAACATTTTACAACTAAGATGCTGAATTTTTTGACTGCCTTTTCCTAAAAGATGGTTAACCTTTCATTTTTATTAATAAAACTTCTGTTTTTGTTTAATTTTATTAAATTTGCATTCAATTTGTCGTTAACCGCTCTTCGCCAGGGCGGCCAGCTAAAAACTCCCGGACCCCTTTAAAGGGGTCCGGGAGTTCAAAAAGCACCGATAAGACATCCTTAATTGTTGTACTTGATGCGGATGTTGCGGTAACGGCTCATGCCTGTTCCCGCAGGAATCAGTTTGCCGATGATGACATTCTCCTTTAAGCCGAGCAGCGGATCAACCTTGCCTTTGATCGCAGCATCCGTGAGGTTCCTTGTGGTTTCCTGAAAAGAAGCCGCAGAAAGGAAGGAATCCGTTGCCAGCGATGCCTTGGTAATGCCCAGCAGAACAGGATGTCCTTCTGCCTGTTCCTTATCCTGGTCAAGCATCTCTGCGTTTTGCGCCTCGAACTCTGCCACATCAACGGTTTCACCGGGCAGCAGCGCGGTGTCGCCGGCCTCGTCAATACGCATCTTACGCATCATCTGGCGTACAACCACCTCGATATGCTTGTCATTTATTTCTACGCCTTGAGACTTGTAAACGCCGAGAACCTGCTGCACCAAATAGCGCTGCGTCTCTCTGACGCCGCAAATGCGCAGAATGTCATGCGGATTAAGCGAGCCCTCTGTCAAGCGGTCACCCACGCTGACTTGTTCTCCTTCGGCAACGTGAATCTTCGAGCTGTAAGGAATTGCGTAAGACTCTTCCTCCCCGCTTTCCTGAACTATCACTACACGACGGCTGCCGTCTTTCTCAACGATACGCACATGTCCCGCGTGCTCGCTGAGTATGCCGGGATGCTTCGGCTTGCGTGCCTCAAAAAGTTCTTCAACACGCGGCAAGCCTTGCGTGATATCGTCGCCGGCAACACCGCCGGTGTGGAAGGTGCGCATTGTAAGCTGCGTTCCCGGCTCGCCGATCGACTGAGCGGCAATGGTTCCGACCGCTTCGCCGACGTCAACAATCCTTCCGGTCGCCAGATTGCGTCCGTAACACCTTCGGCAGACGCCGAACCTTGACTTGCAGGTCAAGACGGAACGAATCTTAACTCTTGTTCTCAGCTCCGCAATCTTATCAGCCATTTCGTCAGTAATGTAATCATTGATGTGATAAACAATTTTGCCCTTGGCATTTTCAATGTTTTCTGCCAGATAGCGCCCAATGATACGGTCGCGCAGTGACTCAATGACCGTCTGGTTGTTTTTGCCTTCGGTAATCGCTTCCATTTCAATGCCTTCAATCGCGTTGTTGCGAACCTTGACTTCCCTCACATCATCATTTGCCAGAATTTTGTCTACTGTCGCCTCGTCAAGCGCCGTACCGGTTTTAGCTATGACGGTGCCGTCTGAAGTTACAAGATTTTCGGCCAGCGGCTTATCAAGGAAGTGATGCATCATGTGCTCCTTGAAAACCTTGCGGACGAGTTCGTCGCTGATGTTGATCTGCATTGTATCAATTGATTCGCCGTCAAAGTCATCCCTGGCATAAAGATTCAGGCTCATTACTTTGGCCGCGTTTATCTTGTTCAGGATGTCTTCCCTGATAACAGTATCGGCCTCAACCAAAAGTTCGCCGGTAACCGGATGGAAAACATTTGCTGCCAGGTTGCGCCCTATAAGCAGTTCCTTCAGCTTGTTCTGGCTCGAACCGAGCGTTGCCTTGCAAAGTCGGCTGCGCTCCTTGACAATGTTCATGCCGATTACGTCACAGTCATCTTCCCGCACGATTACGTCTTGGGCAACGTCTACGAGACGGCGGGTCAGATAACCCGAGTCAGCCGTACGCAGTGCGGTATCCGCAAGGCCCTTGCGGGCACCGTGCGTTGATATGAAGTATTCCAGTACCGTAAGTCCCTCACGGAAATTGGCTTTGATCGGCCTGTCAATGATTCTGCCCGAAGGGTCTGCCATCAATCCGCGCATACCGGCCAGCTGACGGATCTGCTGAACGTTACCGCGTGCTCCGGACTTGGCCATCATGTAAACATGGTTAAAAGGATCAAGCGTGTCTTTCATTAAAGCTTCCGTAACTTCTTCCGTCGCCTTGGTCCAAAGGTCTATTACCTTGCGGTATCTTTCGTCTTCCGACATCAAACCGCGCCGGAACATTGTCTCAGCCTTGTCAACCTGCTTTTCAGCCGTTGTAAGGATGGTTGCCTTTTCCGCCGGTATTTTGATGTCTGATACCGCAATCGAGATACCAGCCCTGCAGGCATAGTTATAGCCAAGCTTTTTGACTTTGTCAAGAATTTCAGCCGTGCGCAGGTTGCCGTAAAGCTTATGGGCCTTCGCCACAAGGCGGCCCAATTCCTTTTTGTCGGCAAGCTGGCCAAGCAGCCAGCCTTCTTTGGTTTTCGAATAGTACCGCATTTCGGGCGGCAGTTCTTCATTGAAAATCGCGTTACCGACAGAAGTTGTAACCAGGCTGAAACCTTCATTGCTTTTTTCAGGATGAATTTCCGCGTTTGGAATGTAAATTTTGACGCGCGCCTGCAGTTCGACAACGTCATGGAAGTAAGCTAAAAGGGCCTCATTCACGCTGCTGAACCTCATGCCCTCGCCTCTGGCGTTATCTTTGAAGATTGTCAGGTAGTAGGCGCCAAGAACCATGTCCTGTGTCGGCACGGCTACAGGCTTGCCGTCTTTCGGTGCGAGAATGTTATTAACCGAAAGCATCAGCATTCTCGCCTCGGCCTGAGCCTCGGCGGAAAGCGGCAGATGGACCGCCATCTGATCACCGTCGAAGTCAGCATTGTAAGCAGTACAAACCAAGGGATGAAGCTTGATAGCCCTCCCCTCGGAGAGAATCGGTTCAAAAGCCTGAATACCAAGCCTGTGCAAAGTCGGAGCACGGTTAAGAAGTACCGGGTGTTCCTTGATTACATCCTCCAACACGTCCCAAACGGCAGCATTGGCACGTTCGACCATTCTTTTCGCGCTTTTGATGTTATTGGCCTGTCCGCTGTTGACAAGCTTCTTCATAACAAATGGTTTGAACAGTTCCAGGGCCATTTCCTTCGGCAAACCGCACTGATGCATTTTAAGTTCCGGTCCGACAACGATGACGGAACGACCTGAATAGTCGACGCGTTTGCCAAGAAGATTCTGACGGAAGCGGCCTTGTTTGCCCTTCAGCATATCCGACAAGGATTTAAGCGGTCTGTTGCCCGGTCCGGTAACCGGTCTGCCGTGGCGTCCGTTATCGATAAGCGCGTCAACGGCTTCCTGCAACATTCTTTTCTCGTTGCGTACAATTATGTCCGGAGCGGAAAGCTCAAGCAGCCTTTTCAGCCGATTATTGCGATTTATTACGCGGCGATAGAGGTCATTAAGGTCAGAGGTTGCAAACCTGCCGCCGTCCAACTGAACCATTGGCCGCAGTTCGGGCGGTATGACCGGCACGACGTCAAGAATCATCCAGTCAGGACTGTTTCCGGACTTCAGGAAGGCCTCGCAAACTTCAAGGCGTCGCACAATATTGCGTTTTTTCTGCGTGCTGGTCTCGCCCTTAAGCTCGGAACGCAGCTGCACGGAAAGCGCTTCAAGGTCTATTTCCATCAGCAGCTTCTTGATGGCATCGGCACCCATGCCGACGGTGAAGTGATTGCCGTATTTATCGAAATTCTCGATATACTCGGCCTCTGTCAAAAGTTGTTTCTTGGTAAGCGGCGTATCGCCCGGATTAAGAACTATGTAATTGGCAAAGTACAATACCTTTTCTAATGAGCGCTGGCCTATGTCCAGAATCGAACCCATGCGGCTCGGAATTCCTTTAAAATACCAAATATGAGAAACAGGGGCTGCCAGTTCGATATGGCCCATGCGATCGCGTCGAACTTTGGAGCGCGTAACTTCAACACCGCATTTGTCGCACACTATGCCCTTGTAACGGATTCTCTTGTATTTTCCGCAATGACATTCCCAGTCTTTTGTTGGTCCAAAGATTCTTTCACAAAACAAACCGTCTCTTTCCGGTTTTAAAGTTCTGTAGTTAATTGTTTCGGGTTTGCGCACTTCACCATACGACCAATCTCGTATTTGTTCGGGTGAAGCCAGACCGATACGCATTGAGTCAAAATTATTTACGTCCAACAAGAATCGATCGCTCCCTTCTACTCAATATGATCTTTGGAACCAGTATCTTCTTCGTTGATTCCATCGAATTCTTCTTTGTCATCAAAGTTATCCAGGTTGATGTTGCCTATATCCGCAATCAGGTCGAGGTCTTCGGCTGCTTCATCTTCGCCGGCGGTAATTTTTTCCTTCTGAATGACGGCTGCAGGCATTTCACCGGCAAGGTTAAGGTCAAGCTCTCGTGCCGTTTCGACTATGTCTTCATCATTGTCGCGCATCGAAATCTCTTCTTCGTCCTCATTCAGCACCTTGATATCAAGGCCGATGCTCTGCAGCTCCTTAACAAGAACCTTAAAGGACTCCGGTACTCCCGGCTCGGGAATGTTTTCGCCCTTGACGATGGCCTCGTAAGTCTTGACGCGTCCGACAACATCGTCGGACTTAACGGTAATGATTTCCTGCAGCGTATAAGCAGCGCCGTAAGCTTCCAGCGCCCATACCTCCATCTCGCCGAAACGCTGTCCGCCGAATTGTGCCTTGCCTCCGAGCGGCTGCTGCGTAACGAGTGAGTACGGTCCGGTTGAACGGGCATGTATCTTGTCATCAACAAGATGATGGAGCTTAAGCATGTAAACGCAGCCGACGGTCACCTTGTTGTCAAAAGGCTCTCCCGTGCGTCCGTCATAAAGAACAGTCTTGCCGCTGGGGTCAAGCTCGGCAAGCGCGAGCGTATTTTTCAGGTCTTGCTCGTGCGCTCCGTCAAAGACCGGAACTGCCATTTTTACCGCATGCTCAATTACTTGCGGCATGCCAAGCTTATCGGTGTCATAATCGTACGACTGCAATTTTTCTGACAGCCCCGGCTCCATTGCTTCAATTTTAAGTCCAAGCGAGCAGGCAGCCCAGCCAAGATGTGCTTCCAGAATCTGACCGATGTTCATACGACTCGGAACACCCAATGGATTCAGAACAACCTGTACAGGCTGTCCGTTAGGCAGGAAAGGCATGTCCTCTCTCGGCATAATGCGTGATACAACGCCCTTGTTACCATGTCGGCCGGCCATCTTGTCACCTTCGGAAATCTTCCTTTTCTGCGCAATGTGGACCCGCACCTGTTCATTAACTCCCGGCGGCAGTTCATCACCGTTTCCACGTGTAAACACTTTGACGCTGACAATCTTGCCCGCTTCGCCATGGGGAACACGCAGGGAACTGTCACGTACTTCGCGGGCTTTTTCACCAAAGATTGCCCGCAGCAGTCGTTCTTCGGCAGTAAGCTCGGTTTCGCCCTTCGGCGTAACCTTGCCTACAAGTATATCCCCCGGACGCACTTCGGCTCCAATACGGATTATTCCTCGTTCGTCCAGGTCTTTCAGGGCTTCTTCGGCGACATTCGGAATGTCGCGCGTTATTTCTTCCGCGCCAAGCTTAGTGTCGCGGGCGTCACAATCATATTCTTCAATATGGATAGAAGTAAAAACATCAGCCTTCACCAAGTCTTCGCTAAGCAGAATAGCGTCTTCGTAATTGTAACCTTCCCAAGGCATATAGGCAACTACGACATTGTGTCCGAGGGCAAGCTCACCATGGTCGGTAGCAGGTCCGTCCGCCAGCACCTGCCCTTTTACGATGGCTTCGCCTTTGACGACGATCGGTCGTTGGTTGACACAGGTGCCCTGATTGGAACGTCGGAATTTCAGCAGTGGATAGACGTCAACGCCGTTATCGGTCTTAACGCGGATTTCTTCGGCAGTAGCACGGGTAACAGTACCGGCATTCCTTGCCAGAACACAGACGCCCGAGTCCACTGCAACCTTATATTCCATACCTGTTCCGACAACGGGCGACTGCGTGCAGAGAAGCGGCACAGCCTGACGCTGCATGTTCGCTCCCATGAGGGCGCGGTTGGCATCGTCATTTTCCAAAAACGGTATTAAAGCCGTCGCGATGGAAACAACCTGTTTTGGGGACACGTCCATATAATCGGCCTGCTCGGCAGGGATGGAAAGCACCTCGTTCAGATAACGGGCCGTGACACGCTCTTCCAGAAAGGAGCCGTCATCCGCTAACGGTTCATTTGCCTGGGCAATGATGTACTCATCCTCTTCGTCAGCCGTCAGATACACAATTTCATCGGTAACTTTTCTTTTTTTCTTGTCAACCTTGCGGTACGGTGTTTCCATAAAGCCGAAGCGATTGATGATGGCAAATGTTGAAAGAGAGCCGATAAGTCCGATGTTCGGGCCCTCAGGCGTCTCGATCGGGCACATGCGGCCATAATGGGAGTGATGAACGTCCCGAACTTCATAGCCTGCGCGTTCACGGCTGAGCCCGCCCGGTCCCAGTGCGGAAAGTCTGCGTTTATGGGTCAATTCAGCCAAAGGATTATTTTGGTCCATGAACTGCGACAGCTGGCTGGAACCAAAAAATTCCTTGATTGCTGCGACTACGGGTCGTATGTTGATAAGAGCCTGCGGCGTGATGACCTCGATGTCCTGAATGGTCATTCTTTCTTTGACCACGCGCTCCATACGGGCAAGACCGATTCTAAACTGGTTTTGCAGGAGCTCACCGACGCTGCGTACTCGTCTGTTGCCCAAATGGTCTATGTCGTCCGGAGCTCCGTGACCGTCCATCAGGTTCAACAGATAGCTGAAGGAAGCTAAAATATCCTCTGCGGTTACGGTACGGTGCTTTTCCGGAATGTCGGCCGTAAACATCATTTTCATCGGTTCGTTTCGAAAAACGACTACCGCCGAATGCAGACTGCCGTCGTTAAAAATACCGCTTTGTTCGATTTTGTCGATTTCTTCGTCACCGATTCTGCTGTCCGTCTCAACGATAATTTCACCGGTAGAACCGTCAACAATAGGTTCCGCCAAGGTTTGGCCGAGCAAACGCCTGCGCCAGCCTAGTTTCTTGTTCAGTTTATAGCGGCCGACATTAGCCAGGTCGTAGCGTTTTGAATCAAAGAACGTGTTCTCAATCAGCTGCCTCGCGTTTTCAGCAGTTGGCGGCTCACCCGGGCGCAGCTTCTTGTATATTTCAATAAGAGCCTCCTCGGTACCGGTCGTCGTGTCCTTTTCCAAAGTAGCCTGCACCGCTTGATGGGCATTAAAAGCGCTGAAGATTTCCTCATTGGAGGAAAGACCAAGAGCACGCAAAAGTACCGTGGCCGGCAGCTTTCTTGTTCTGTCGACACGGGCATAAACAACGTCATTGATATCGGTTTCGAATTCAATCCAGGCGCCACGATTTGGTATCACCGTCGTGCCGTATATCTTTTTGCCGCTGGGGTCCATCGTCGCGTTATAATAAACTCCCGGCGAACGAACCAATTGGCTGACTATGACGCGTTCGGCGCCATTGATGATGAAGGTGCCGGTTTCGGTCATCAGTGGGAAGTCGCCCATGAAGACCTTTGATTCCTTAATTTCTCCGGTTTCTTTGTATAATAATCTGACATTGACATTTAACGGAGCTGAATAGCTGGAGTCTCGTTCCTTGCAATCCTCGACGCTGTACTTAGCCTCACCGAGTGAAAACCCTTCAAAAGAAAGTTCCAAATTGCCGGTAAAATCTTTGATTGGCGAAATGTCTTTGAATATTTCGCTTAACCCCTCACGCAGGAACCACTCATGCGATTTTTTTTGGAGATCAATCAAATGAGGCATTTCGAGGACTTCTACAATCCTCGCGTAGCTATACCGAGTCCTATTTCCTACCGGAACCGGTTTAAACATTTACTTCATCACCCCTCAAGAAAATTTTTAGCACACAGAAATGGCAAAGCGTGTGCTGCCAACGAAAAAAACAGCAAGGCTCTTATCCCATCTAAGTTTAAGGACCTTGCTTATTGTCCGACGAGCATCAACACACTCCATCTCCCCTATATGACCAAACACGATACCCAACCACTGAGTCCCCGTGCTGTTTGTCAAGTACACAATCTTAGCTCATTGTAGAACAATATTTTATCATTTAGTCAGCATTATGTCAACACATACCAACCAAAAAATAAAAAGAACCCTCGACAAGAGGGTTCTTTTCGTTTGTTCAATTATTTCATTTCTACAGTTGCGCCAGCTTCTTCAAGCTTAGCTTTCAGAGCGTCAGCGTCAGCTTTGGAAATTTTTTCCTTTACTGCTTTCTGTGCTCCGTCAACAAGCTCTTTTGCTTCTTTCAGGCCAAGGCCGGTTACTTCACGAACTATCTTGATAACATTGATCTTGCTTGCACCTGCGGCAGCAAGAACCACGTCGAACTCTGTCTTTTCTTCAGCAGCGGCTGCTGCAGCGGGAGCGGCGGCTGCTACGGCAACGGGTGCCGAAGCGGAAACGCCGAATTTTTCCTCGAGAGCTTTTACCAGTTCGGAAAGCTCCAGTACTGTCATAGATTCAATTGCTTCCATAATTTGTTCTTTATTCATGATTTATACCTCCATAATATTTCTTATTTTTATTTATAGTGCCAAGCACTATTTGACATATTGCAAATTGCTTACGCGGATTCCTTTTCTTTGCGGATGGCATCCAACACGTAAACAAAGTTGCGGACGGTTCCCTGCAAAACAGTGGCCAGTCCGGAAATCGGCGACATCATGCTGCCGAGCATCTTTGCCAGCAATACTTCGCGCGGCGGCAAACTTGCCAGCGCTTTGATGTCTTCGGCGTCAATAACTTTTCCGTCAAGCACTCCGGCCTTGATTGTCATTACCTTGTTTTCCTTGGCGAAGTCAAAAAGAATTTTCGCAACCGCAACCGGATCTTCCGGAGCGGACGCTATCGCCGTGTTCTTCTCAAGATAAGGGTCCAAACCTTCGATACCGGACTCCTTGGCAGCAATGCGAATGAAGGTATTCTTCACCACGCTGTAATTGATGCCGGCCTGACGCATAGCGCGTCTTAATTTAGTGTCCTGGGCAACCGTTAAGCCGCAATAGTTCACTAAAATAGTGCATTTTGAATTAGTTAATAGTTCCTTGACTTCAGCAACTTTCGCTACCTTTTCAGGTCTAATAACTGCCATACAATACACCTCCTTGTCAGAATTTTATCAATCAAAAAGACCTCTCGGCGTGCAGCCGGAGGTCGTAAGGACATTGCTCTATACGTCTCCAGCCTCGGCAGGCGATTTTCATCTTTATGCAGCATGCTGCACCCGCTGTCTACGGCCCGATAATCTTTTTCGATATGATTTTATGATAGCTGCCCGGCTTCTTACTTGTTGCTTGAAGCCTTCAGTACGTCAATGGAAATGCCTGGGCCCATCGTCGTTGATAATGTCACGGACTTAATGTACTGACCTTTCGCACCGGACGGTTTGACCTTGATCAGAGTTTCTACCAAGGTAACATAGTTTTCCAGGAGCTGGTCTTCCGTGAAGGAAACCTTGCCGATTGAGGATTGAACATTACCGGCCTTGTCAGTGCGGTATTCAATCTTACCTGCTTTGATTTCATTGATGGCGCGGGTAACATCCATCGTTACGGTACCTACCTTGGGGTTCGGCATCAAGCCCTTTGGTCCGAGGATTTTACCGAGACGACCCACGACGCCCATCATGTCGGGCGTAGCAACCGCAACGTCGAAATCCGTCCAGCCTCCTTGGATCTTGGCAACAAGCTCTTCAGCACCGACAAAATCAGCGCCGGCTGTTTCAGCTTCCTGTGCCTTTTGGCCCTTGGCAAAGACCAGAACGGTTTTGCTTTTACCTGTTCCATGGGGTAGAACAAGCGCACCGCGTACCTGTTGATCGGCATACTTAGGGTTAACGCCGAGTCTGAACGCAACTTCAACAGAGCTGTCGAATTTGGTTACTGAAGTTTTTTTGACAAGCTCTACTGCTTCCTTAGGAGAATAAAGCTTTGCAGCTTCAATCAGCTTCGCTGCTTCCTGGTATTTCTTGCTGTGTTTTGCCATTGTGTTTCCTCCTTGTGGTCCAACGGTCAACGACCTCCCACTTATTTGGTTTGTCGCTTAAAATCAGTCGACAACGGTTATGCCCATGCTGCGGGCAGTACCTTCAATCATTTTCATAGCTGCTTCAACATCGGCGGCATTCAAGTCTTCCATTTTGCTTTCGGCAATTTCACGGACTTTGTCGCGGCCAAGCTTGGCAACCTTTTTCTTGTTTGGCTCTCCGGAAGCTTTTTCCAAGCCGGCGGCTTTTTTCAAAAGCACTGCCGCAGGCGGAGTTTTTGTTATGAAAGTAAAGGAACGATCCTCAAACACGGTGATTTCAACCGGAATGATAAGGCCTGCTTGCTTGGCCGTACGTTCGTTAAAGTCTTTAACAAAAGCCATAATATTAACGCCAGCCTGTCCAAGGGCAGGGCCAACCGGTGGTGCCGGTGTTGCCTTGCCGGCGGGAACCTGTAGCTTAACCATTTTTATAACTTTTTTCGGCATTTGTTCACACCTCCTTATTAATCAGTTTCTTCAACTTGTGTAAAATCAATTTCAACAGGGGTCTCACGTCCGAACATTTCAACCAAAACCTTCAGTTTGCCACGTTCTTCGTTGATTTCCGCGACCTTGCCGGTACAACCCATGAAGGGCCCCGTTGTAAGACGCACCACCTGTTGCAGCTTAATATCAATTTTATGAGTCTTTTCTGCAATACCCATATGACCGAGTATTCTTTTAACTTCGGCTTCGGTCAGCGGAATCGGCTTGGAGCCGGAACCGACAAAACCCGTCACACCGGGAGTATTGCGCACGGCATACCATGAACGGTCGTTCACAATCATTTCCACCAGAACATATCCGGGAAAAACCTTCTTGGAAGTAACCTTTTTTTTGCCGTCCTTAACCTCAACCTCGTCTTCCATGGGAACGAGTACGTTGAAAATCTCATTTTCCATGCCGAGGGAGAGAATCTTGCGTTCCAAGTTCGCGGTAACTTTATTCTCGTAACCTGAATAGGTATGAATCACATACCAGCGTTTTTCTGATTCCATAAACAACGGGCGAGCGCAGCTCACCCTACCTCCTTGAGTCTTAGCTTGTCAACAACCAACGGAAAGCGACACTGAAGAAGGAATCAATGACCCAAATCAAGGTTGCAATCATGAAAACCGTAACGATAACAACGAAAGTGTTCGCAATAAGCTGTTGTTTCGTAGGCCAAGTTACTTTTTTAAGTTCAGCTTTTACTTCACGCAAAAAAAGAGTGACCCCGTTAACCTTTTTCACGTTTGATATGTCCGAAGAGGCCATTTTTTCACATCCTTGCCTGATAGCTAATAATAACACAATCGTTTAAGAAGCAAAATATTATTTTGTTTCTTTATGCAAAGTGTGTTTTTTGCAAAATTTGCAATATTTATTAAGCTCGATACGATCAGGATCGTTTTTCTTGTTCTTATTTGTTTGGTAATTACGTTGTTTGCACTCAGTGCAGGCCAGTGTAATACCATTACGTGCTCCAGCCTTGGCCATTATTTCACACCTCTCTTACCCTTAAAAATCAACCATACTAAAATTGTCGCTAATATAGCGTAACATAGCTGACACTTTATGTCAACAATTCTTTCTGCAAAAACCGCAAGGCCGGTCCTTGAATGACCGGCCTTGTTTCATCAGGTTTTGAACAGGCTTTTATTTATCTTCGATGGCAGCAACAACGCCGGCGCCGACAGTACGGCCGCCTTCGCGGATTGCGAAGCGCAGGCCCGGCTCGATGGCGATCGGAGTGATAAGATCTACTTCCATGGTTACGTTGTCTCCGGGCATTACCATCTCAACGCCTTCCGGAAGCTCCGTTACGCCCGTTACGTCAGTCGTACGGAAATAGAACTGCGGACGGTAGCCGTTGAAGAACGGAGTGTGACGGCCGCCCTCTTCCTTCGTCAGAACGTATACTTCAGCTTTGAACTTCGTGTGCGGATGGATGCTGTTCGGTTTTGCAAGTACCTGGCCGCGCTCGATGTCCTTACGGTCTACGCCGCGCAGCAGGCAGCCTACGTTGTCGCCTGCAACTGCCTGGTCAAGCAGCTTGCGGAACATCTCGACGCCGGTTACTACCGTCGTCTTCTTCTCTTCGGTCATGCCGACGATCTCTACAGTCTCGCCTACCTTTACGGTTCCGCGCTCTACACGGCCGGTTGCGACTGTGCCGCGGCCCGTGATCGTGAATACGTCTTCCACAGGCATCAGGAAAGGTTTGTCGGTGGCGCGTTCCGGTACCGGAATGTAGGAGTCTACCGCAGCCATCAGTTCTTCAATCTTTGCCTCGTATGCTTCGTCTCCTTCAAGAGCCTTCAGCGCCGAGCCCACTATTACGGGGATGTCGTCGCCGGGGAAGTCATAGCTCGAAAGCAGCTCGCGAACTTCCATCTCGACAAGCTCGATCAGTTCCGGATCGTCTACCATGTCAGCCTTGTTCAGGAACACTACCATCGCGGGCACGCCAACCTGGCGTGCAAGCAGGATGTGCTCGCGGGTCTGTGGCATCGGGCCGTCTGCGGCGCTTACTACCAGGATTGCTCCGTCCATTTGGGCGGCTCCCGTGATCATGTTCTTTACATAGTCGGCATGACCCGGGCAGTCTACGTGTGCGTAGTGGCGGGTTTCCGTCTCGTATTCAACGTGCGAGGTGTTGATCGTGATTCCGCGTTCTCTTTCTTCAGGAGCCTTGTCAATCAGGGAGTAATCCATGAACTGCGCGCCGCCTTTTTTAGACAGCACTTTCGTGATTGCCGCGGTCAAGGTAGTCTTGCCGTGGTCTACGTGGCCGATGGTTCCTATGTTGGCATGGGGTTTTGTTCTTTCAAATTTTTGCTTTGCCATTATTTATTCCCTCCAAAAAATATAATCCTTAAATAACACAACCAAAATATGAATTCGACCTTTGAAAAAAAATTCCTGCTATTTTTTTAACAACCGACAGGTTTTTTCAAAAAACACACGAAAAATTTAAAGGCCCGTATAAAGAAAAAAACCTCGACGAGGTTTGTTGTAATTATGGTGGCGGCGCACGGATTTGAACCGCGGACACTCCGGGTATGAACCGAATGCTCTAGCCAACTGAGCTACCTCGCCATATATATGTTTATT
>JAAYIB010000121.1 GCA_012744295.1 Acholeplasmataceae bacterium | reverse complement strand
CCTCAACTTATTATTTCTTAGTATTTGATATACAAACTACTTTATTAATTATAGCGGTATTCAAAAGTATGTCAATCATAGCTTTGCAAAGATCAAGAAAAGGAGAGTGGCAAAGCAATTTGCCACTGAGCTGCCAATGGCAGCGAGAGTGAAAATCAGAAAGATTCCGGAGGAGGAGAGGACATTGCAAAACAAGGAAATTACCTGGCAGGCCGGCGGGCAGCAAGGTGAAGGGCTGGAAAGCCTGGGAGCGATTCTGGCAGCGGCCTTGAGCGGGCAGGGTTATAATTTGTACGGATTCCGGCAGTTTTCCTCACGCATCAAGGGTGGACATACCAACTACAAAATCAGGATTGCTGAAAAGCCGGTGCGCACGATCAATAAAAAATGCGACCTGTTGGTTGCGCTTGACCCGGAGACGCTGACGTCTGAAGCACAGGCGATAACGGCAGACGGGCTCATTATTGCGGAGAAGGAGCTGGCGGCTGATTTTAAAGGATCGGCGCCAATTTTGGCAGTGCCTTTTGCCGAGCTGGCAAAAAAGCACGGAACATCATTGCAGAAGAATATCGCGGCTCTTGGGGCTACGGCGGCCATTATCGGCCTCGGTGAAGAGCATTTTGCTCCTATCCTGCACAGGGAATTCGGCAGGAAGGGCGAGGAAGCCGTTGCCATGAACATCGCGGTTTTCAGGGCGGGCTGGGAATTCATCGTGCAAAACGCGGCGGAATACTCGGGCAGGCTAGCTTTGCCGCCACCGATCAATCCTGAACCCAAAATGTTCCTGCTCGGCAATGAGGCGCTTGCGCTCGGTGCAATGAGCGCGGGTGCACGTTTTATGGCGGCGTATCCGATTACGCCGGCCTCCGAGGTTATGGAGTACATGGTTAAAAGCGTAAGACAGTTTGGCGGTCAAATGCTGCAGGTTGAAGATGAAATAGCGGCCTGTACAATGGCAATCGGCGCTTCCTACGGCGGCGCCCGCGCTTTTACGGCGACTTCGGGCCCGGGCTTTTCCCTGATGTCTGAGGCGATTGGTCTTGCGGCAATGACGGAAACACCGCTGGTAGTTATCAATTCGGAGCGCGGCGGGCCCAGTACCGGCTTGCCGACCAAGCACGAGCAGTCCGACCTTCTGGCGGCAATTTTCAACACGCACGGCGACGCCGCAAAAATCGTCCTTTCGCCGACTACCATAGAAGAAGCTTTCACCGATGGTTTCGAAGCTTTCAACCTTGCGGAGGAATATCAGTGCCCGGTAATTATTTTAATTGATCTGCAGATTTCTCTGGCAACACAGACGATGGCGGTGCCCGATTATGACAAGCTCGTGATCAGGCGCGGTAAAATTATTGAACCTAAGGAACTTAATGAAATCAAGTCCCCCGAATATTTTCCGCGTTACAGACTTGCCGAGGCAGACGGCATTTCACCGAGAGTCCTGCCGGGCACGCCTAACGGTGTCTGCCTCGGTACCGGGCTCGAGCATGACGAAGTCGGCCGTCCGAGCGAAGCGAAGGCGATGCGCACCGGACAAATGGAGAAAAGGCAGCGCAAACTGAAAACTTTCCTGCAAAATTACCGCGATACTCTAATGGCCGACGCCCCCTATGAAGAGCCTGAGCTTTTATTGGTCGGCATGACGGGGACAAGGGGCTGCATAGAGGAAACAACAGCGGCATTGCGGGCCGAGGGCAGAAAGGTCAACCATGTGCAGCTGCGGCTTTTGTCACCGCTGCCCGTTGATGATTTAACCCCTTATCTGAGGGCGGCCAAGAAGGTCCTGATTGTGGAGCACAACGCTGCCGCGCAGCTGGCAGGGGTTTTAAGAATGCACATCGATGCCTGCCCGCGTTTGGAAAGCATTTTGCAGTACGACGGTGACATTATGTATCCCGAGCAGTTGCTGGCACGTTGCAAGGAGGTGCTGTAAATGGCGGTACTGAAGGATTTTCGTAACAATGTGAAACCAAACTGGTGTCCCGGCTGCGGACATTATGCGGTGCAGGCCGCCCTGCAGCAGGCTGCCGTGAAGCTTGGCCTGGAACCTCATCAATTGGCGGTTGTCTGCGGGATTGGCTGCAGCGGACGCATTTCCGGCTACGTTTATGCCTACGGCATGCATACGACGCATGGCCGGGCGCTTCCCTTTGCACAAGGCTTGAAACTGGCCAAACCCGACCTTACGGTAGTAGCTTGCGGCGGTGACGGCGACGGTATGGCGATCGGACTCGGACACACCTATCATGCCATAAGGCGCAACGTGAACATTACCTATATTTTAATGGACAATCATGTTTACGGACTTACTAAGGGCCAGACATCACCACGCAGCGACCTGGGTTTTAAAACAAAGACAACGCCGGACGGCAATACGGAAACGCCGGTAGCTACTCTCGAAATGGCACTCGCGGCAGGGGCAACCTTCATTGCTCAGGGTTTTTCCACAAATCTCCAGCAGTTGACGGATTTATTCGTGGCGGCCGTCGAGCACCCCGGCTTTTCCCTCGTCAATGTTTTCAGTCCCTGCGTGACCTTCAACAAAGTCAATACCTATGACTGGTTCAAGGAGCGGCTGACCGACATCGGTACGATTAGCGGTTATGATAAAAACAGCAAGGGGCTTGTTTTGGAGAAGGCCTTGGAATATGATGGACTTCTTACAGGCCTCCTTTACGAGGACGGTTCCCGAAAAAGCTACGAGGAGGCTTCAGGACTTGCTTCCTTGAATCGAATCGGCGAAGTAAGGAAGTTTACGCCGGAGGAATTCAAACGGCTTACAGATGACTTTCGTTAAAAAGCAAGACAAACATTGCCAGTAAAGAAAGAGCATTCGCGCATTGGTAAGCGCTGAATGCTCTTTTTTGTCAGAGACGAAGGAAATAATTGTAAACCTTTTTGTCATCCGTCAGCTCGGGATGGAAGCTGGTGACGAGCAGGCGGCCTTGTTTTGCCGCGATAATGCGGCCGTCATGCCCGGCAAGCACTTCGACTTCCTGGCCTGCTTTTTCAATCCAGGGAGCACGGATGAAAACAAGAGGCAGGGGATCGCTTCCGAAGGCAGGTATTATCTGCTCGCAGCAAAAGCTGTCGAGCTGACTGCCGTAGGCGTTGCGCCGCACGGTGATGTTCATGACGTCGAGGTAAGGTGTTTCCCCGACAATTTCATGCGCCAGCAGGATCAGACCGGCGCAGGTTCCCCAAACAGGGAGTCCTTCCCCGATTCTTTGCCTTAGTACGGGAAACATGCCGGTTTTTACGAGCAGCTTGCCGATGGCGGTGCTTTCGCCGCCTGGCAGGATAAGCCTGTCGACCGCGTTTAACTCGTCTATGGTCTTAACCGCCGTAGCTTCAATGCCCGGAATCCGTCCGAGTATCTGCAGATGCTCGGCGAAAGAACCCTGCAGGGCGAGTACGCCTATCTTTTCCATAACTTACCAGCCTCTTTTGGCGAAGGTCTGGTCTTCTGCGATTGAGGCAATTTCAAGACCGGGCATTGCTTCGCCGAGATCGGCGGACACTTCGGCGAGGACTTTAGGGTCATTGTAATAGGTTGTTGCCATAACGATGGCTCTTGCTCTTTTGGCAGGATTCGCGCTGCGGAAAATGCCGGAACCGACAAATACGCCCTCGCTGCCGAGCTGCATCATTAATGCCGCATCTGCCGGCGTAGCGATTCCTCCTGCCGAAAAATTGACAACCGGCAGTTTGCCGTTTTTGGCAACCTTGACAACAAGCTCGTAGGGCGCGCCGTTTTCCTTGGCAAAGGTCATCAGCTCCTCCGAAGGCATATTGACAAGCTGCCTGATTTGCGACATGATGGTTCGCATATGACGGACCGCTTCGACGACGTTGCCCGTGCCGGCCTCACCCTTCGTGCGCATCATTGAGGCTCCTTCACCGATACGTCGAAGCGCTTCGCCCAGATTGCGGGCCCCGCAGACAAAGGGCACCGGAAAAAGGTGCTTGTCTATGTGATACATCTCATCGGCGGGAGTCAGCACTTCGCTTTCGTCAATGTAATCAACGCCGAGTTCCTGGAGTATCTGGGCTTCGACAATATGACCGATGCGTACCTTGGCCATTACCGGAATACTGACCGCAGCCTTGATTTCCTTAATCATCTTCGGGTCGCTCATGCGCGCAACGCCGCCGTCCTTGCGAATGTCCGAAGGCACGCGTTCCAAGGCCATTACGGCCACGGCCCCTGCCTCTTCGGCGATTTTAGCTTCCTCGACATTCGTAACGTCCATAATGACGCCGCCCTTTAGCATTTGAGCAAGATTTCTATTTAGTTCCATGCGTTCTGTCATCTGAATCCCTCCAAAATTTACAAAAATGATTTTACCATTACAATACAGTAAAACTGTCTATAGAAAAAGCTCCAGTTTGCTAAAAATTTAAGGGGACAGATTGCACAAAAAAACACAGTCTGTCGGTCAGACTGTGTTTTAAGCAAATTTATCGGAAGTGTCAGTTGAAAAGAGCCCGCAGTTCGGGAGCCGCTATAATCTGCTCAGTGGTAAGGCCGCGAGCCTTTAGATTGGACAGGGTGTCAAGGACTGTCTGGGCCCAGAAGCACATGGCGTATTCTTCCGGAGTAAAGGGAGAGTCCTCGGCTGTAACCTCGGTCAATAAATCCAGCAGACTTCTTTCGCCGGCCAGTGAGAGATAAATCAGAGTGTTGCGGGTAGGTCCCCAAACGGCATCGTCGGGTGCCATCATGAAAAGAGCGGTAACGGCTTCGTCGCCGCCGGTTTCGAACTTCCATTCGGTGCCGTTGATGTTTTCTTCGAGCATTTTTGTCAGAACGACCGCGTCGAAGGAAGGAAGAAAGAAATCGACTTCGTGCTGTGTCGCGTCATCGGTTACTTCGCAGGCACAGACGGCACTTAATATTCTTGCATCGGGTTCCTTTGCTTTCTTCATAAACTTACATGTAATCATCTAAATTCCCCCTTTTCTTTCCTAAGAATCAAGAACCGGCCTTCTTTGTATATTAACCGTGTCTTGTTTGCTGCCAGGCGAAATTTTGGCTGCTTTTAATAATTGTACCATATAAACAGTTCATTGAAAGTATAATTGATAAATATTCTCAACAAGAGTTCACACAAAGTTCCGATTACGCTTCTTGATTCGGCAGGTATTAACCTTTCTTTGTCTAATAAATGCTTTAAAGGCATTCATTGCCGCAGATTAAGGATATTTCAGTAGTTTTGCGGGAGGTGGTAAACATGCGGAAGATTTTCGCGTTAGCGATAACGATAATTTTGCTCGGATTTGCTTTCGGTACGAATGTCCGGGCGCCTATGGCACTTCAAACAGCTTTGGCCAAGGAGGTTTATCCTCAGGAAGAAAAGCAGCAGCCGCCCAAGTACCAGAAACCGGCAAAGCAGAACGGGTCCTCGCATTACCAGAAGCCGCCAGCTTACAGCAAGCCCCCGCAGCAGAAGCCGCCGCCCAAGTATCAGAAACCGGCAAAACAGAATGGCCCGTCGCATTATCAGAAGCCGCCCGCTTACAACAAGCCCCCACAGCAGGAGCAGCCTGCAAAGCCGGCGCCGCCGCCCAAGTACCAGAAACCGGCAAAACAGAACGGGGCCTCGCATTACCAAAAGCCGCCCGCTTACAATAAGCCCGTGCAGCAGAAGCCTGCAAAGCAGCCTTCTTCCTATAACAAGCAACATCAGCAGGAAGGACCGATGTACTACCAGAAACCGCACAAGTACACAAAGCAGCCAAAGCAGGACGGGTCGCATTATCAAAGGCCTGCCGCTACTGAGTACAAGCGGCATCACGATTGGGCGCATCCCGATTACGAGCGTCTCAATTG
>JAAYIB010000016.1 GCA_012744295.1 Acholeplasmataceae bacterium | reverse complement strand
GACGAAAGCGTCCGGAAAAAAGTTGGAAAAAGGCCTGCTTACCCATAAGGCAAAACAAGCGCAAAGCCACAAAAACATGCCGATTTTTGTTCTTAAAAATTCAAAATTTTTACGATAGAATAAAAAAGTTACCGTTGCTGATACAAGATACAGACTAAGGAATACTACTAAAAACATCGGTTCCTCCCACTGAAAATTATTGCGTTGACTGCATAGGAGCATACATCGATAGTAAAAAGACCAATTCGCCTGAGCTAATTGGTCTTTTGCATTAATTCTTCTTTTTTAACTCCTCAAGCAAATATTCGTTTAAAAGCTTGATGTAGGTTCCCTTCATGCCTAAGGACCTTGTTTCAATAAGTCCGGCGCTTTCGAATTTGCGTAAGGCATTAACAATAACCGACCTCGTAATCCCCGCCTTATCGGCAATCTTGCTGGCGACAAGCAGTCCCTCGTTGCCATCTAGCGCGCCGATTATGTTGATGATTGCTTCAAGCTCTGAATAGGAAAGCGTTGAAAAGGCAATTTGCACCATTGCTCTTTTGTGGGCGGCTTCCTCGATTTTTACCGTACGTTCATGAAGGATTCCGATGCCGATTACACTCGCTGCGTATTCTGCAAGAATCAGGTCTTCTACCTGGAAAGGCGTAACGAACTTCGCTAAGATCAAGGTGGCGAGCCTTTCGCCGCCGCCGAAAATCGGAACGATTGTCGTGTATTTGCCGTCAAAATGGCACTTTTCACCGGTCTTGAATGCACACATGCGATTTTGCAGTTCCACATTGGGCACGGTTTCGTTGCATTCCCTAAGAAACTTAGTGTATTTGGGTGGGAATTGTGATTTCTGGAGAACCTGCGACTTCATGAGGTCACACTCAAAATCGTTCAAAAGTGCGTAGGCGCGTACATTGCCTTCATTGCTTGCAATATAGACGTTTGCCACGAGTACGTCTTTCATTATATTGACTAAGTCAGAATAGCCAACATGTCCTGACTTATGTAACAGCTTGTTGATTTCCCTCGTTTTTTGCAGCAATGTTTCCATAGCATCATCTTCTTTCGGATAAATTTTTAAGCTCGTGGGTGATTTTTTTGGTATACCGTTGAAATCCGCTCCGTAGTAACATGCGTATAAATCTGCGTCGTTGACAGGTTGGCATGTCCCAAAAGTTCCTGCACCGATCTTAAGTCAGCCCCATGCTCCAGAAGGTGCGTAGCGAAGGTATGCCTGATAACGTGAGGAGAAACTCGTTTTTGCGTCGCGAGCATGACAATATACTTGTCAAGCACCCTGCGTACACTTCTAACTGTCAGCGGTGTTCCTCGATGATTGACAAAAAGCTTGTTGTGCTCCTTGATTTTATATCTTTTCATGATAAGGCCTCGCGCTTTTGCAATGTAGGCCTCTACTGCTTTGGCAGCAGTGTTGCCGACAGGAGCAATGCGTTCCTTGTTACCCTTTCCTAACAAAAGTATGTAGCGATTGGCTACGTCAAGGTTTGTCAATGTGATGCCGACAAGCTCGGATACCCTGCAGCCGGTGGCATACAGCAATTCCAGCAAGGCTTGGTCGCGCAGGCCCAATTCGTCCGCACCGGGCAGCGACAAAAGTCCGGTCATTTCCTGTTCTTCAAGAAAAACGGGCAGCCTTTTCTCCAGCTTAGGAGTCTTTATCTTCAGAAAAGGATTAACCTTTGCCAGATTCTCCCTCAGAAGATAACGATAGAAAGACCTGAGTGATGATATCCTTCTGGCAATTGTCCTTCTTGCATACTTCTGTTCGTTCATTAAAGAAAGGTAAGCCCTTATATCGAGGACAGAAACCTCCAGCCAGTCAGCGTTGTCTTTCCTTGCTTTTAAAAAAACATGAAAAAGCCTGACGTCCGTATCATAATTTTTAATTGTGTGGACGGAACAGTTTTTCTCCAAGGCCAGATAAGCTAAAAAGTCCTCCAGCCAGGCAAACAAACTTTCATCATTCATTAGCATCACAGACTTTTCTCTACATAACTGGTTAAATGTTATCATAGTGTACAAATTTCTGCAATACTACTTTTTCAGGCGCTCTATTGTTTCTGCCAACAAACGCAAAGAGCGCTCAGCAATTTTTGCATTTTTTTCTTTCTTTTTCCTGACACGCTCAGACAATTGAGGCAGGAGCCCGAAGTTGATATTCATTGGTTGAAAATTTTTGTGCCCGGAGTTACTGACATAACGCGCCAGTGCCCCGTGTGCCGTTTCCGGCGGAAACAGCACGCTGTCTTCGCCAACTGACATCCTTGCGGCATTAAGGCCGGCAATCAGTCCAGAGGCTGCAGACTCGACATAACCTTCGACGCCCGTTATCTGTCCTGCGAAGAATAAATCGGGTTTTTCCCTGAGACCAAAAATCTCATTCAAAAGCTTGGGAGAATTGATATACGTATTCTTGTGCATAACGCCGAATCGCACGAATTCGGCATTTGCAAGTCCCGGAATCATGCCAAAGACACGTCTTTGCTCAGGCCAGGTCAGATGAGTCTGGAAACCGACGAGGTTGTATAAAGTTGCGGCCGCGTCGTCCTGACGCAGCTGGATAACCGCGTAAGGTTCTTTTCCCGTTGCAGGATCAATCAAACCTACAGGTTTCAATGGGCCGAAACGCATTGTGTCTTCACCTCTTGCCGCCATTTCCTCGATTGGCATGCATGCCTCGAAAAAAACCTCTTTCTCGAATTCCTTCATTGGAGCCGTTTTAGCATGCTTCAGTTCCTGCCGGAAATTAAGATATTCTTCCTTGTTCATGGGGCAGTTTAAGTAGTCAGCCGCGCCCTTGTCATAGCGGGATGCGCGGAAAACCTTGTCATAATCGAGGGAATCAGCTGTTAAAATAGGCGCGGCGGCATCATAAAAATACAGGCAATCATCCGCTAACAAGCTTTTAATGTCAGACGCAAGCGCGTCTGAAGTCAATGGGCCGCTGGCAACTATTACTATGCCGTCAAGCGAGGATATGCTGACTACTTCCTCACTTACGACTTTTATTAGTTCGTGCTCCTTGATCGTCTTTGTGACCAAAGCTGCAAAGCCTTCCCTGTCAACAGCAAGAGCTCCGCCGGCAGGCACCTTCATCGCATCTGCGCATTGCATTATCAGCGAGCCTAAGCGGCGCATTTCTTCTTTTAGAAGTCCCACGGCGTTTTCAACATTGTTCGCGCGTAGCGAATTACTGCAGACAAGCTCGGCAAAAAGGTCGGTTTTATGGGCTTCACTCCTGCGTAGAGGCTTCATCTCATGAAGAATAACCGGAACTCCCCTCATGGCAGCCTGCCAGGCCGCTTCGCAGCCGGCAAGGCCTGCACCTATGACATGGACGGGGGAACTTGATTTATCATACATTCAACTATTTCTCCTTTGCTCTTGAACATTCCTGGTTGATGCAAACAGCCTTCTTGTTTCCGTTTTTACCGACTTTTTCGAACAATTGATGCCGGCAGGCGGGGCAGGTTTCCTTTAATGGCTTGTCCCATGAAGTGAAAGTGCAGTCAGGATAACGTTCGCAGCCGTAAAAAACCCTGCGGCTTTTGGTTTTGCGCTCAATAACGTCACCTTTTTTGCATTCGGGACAGATAACGCCGATTTTATTCAATATCGGTTTCGTGTTGCGACAGTCGGGGAAACCGGGACAAGCCAGAAACTTACCGAAGCGCCCCTGTTTGTAAACCATCATGCGGCCGCATTTGTCGCACTGGACATCGCTGACCTCGGGCGGAAGTTCAATTATCGGTATCTCCTTTTCAGCAATTGACAGAGCCGTGGCAAAAGGCTGATAGAATTTACTGAGCACTTCTGTTTTATCGATCTTGTCTTCGGCAATTTCATCAAGCTCGTTTTCCAGTTCCGCAGAAAAACTGATGTCTATAAGAGTACGGAAGTAATTTGCAAGCAATTCAACGGTCAGGTTTCCCAGCTCGGTAGGAACAAGTTTTTTACCGTCCTTTGCAATGTAGTTACGCTCAAGTATCGTTTGAATAGTCGGAGCATAAGTGCTCGGTCGGCCAATGCCTTTCTCTTCGAGTTCCTTGACAAGCGTAGCTTCCGTAAAATAAGGAGGCGGTTCGGTAAAATGCTGTTTTGCCCCCAAAGGCTCTGCAATTTTCAGAACCGTACCCGGTGCAAGGAATGGTACCGGCTTTTCCTTTTCTTCGAGCAGTTCCTTTTTGTCGCTTAACTTCAAGAAACCATCGAACAGCAAAACGGCACCGCTGGCGCTCAACTGATAGCTTCCTGCTTCAATGGCAAGCGTGGTGGCATCATAAACGGCCTGAGACATTTGGCTCGCAACCGCTCTTTTCCAAATAATGCCGTAAAGCTTGAGCTGTTCTTTCGACAAATATTTTTCCAAAGCCTCCGGCGTTCTTTTTACATCGGTAGGCCGGATTGCCTCATGTGCGTCCTGAGCGTTTTTCTTGCTTGTAAAAACATTTGGCTTCGCAGGAATGTAATTGTGACCATATTCCTGCCCGACAAACCCTCTTATTTCGCTCACCGCGGTTTCGGCAAAACGCACGGAATCTGTTCGCATATAAGTAATCAGACCGACTGAGCCTTCTTTACCGATGTTAACGCCTTCATAAAGCTGCTGTGCCAGCATCATCGTTTTCTTAGTAGTGTAATTCAACTTCTTAAAAGCTTCCTGCTGCAGACTGCTGGTCGTAAAAGGCGCCAGTGGCTTGCGTTTGCGCTCCTTGCGAACCGCGTCCTTAATCACGTACGTGGCTTGCTTTAAGTCGTCTTCGACTTTTTCGGCCTCTTTCTTGTTCCTGATTTCAAGCTTTTTATCCTTGTACTTGACAACTTCACCCGTAAACTGCGGCTTCTTAGCATCCTCACGCAAACGAACGGCCAAAGTCCAATACTCTTTGGAAACAAAATTATCAATTTCCTTTTGCCTGTCACAAATAATTTTTACAGCCACGGACTGAACGCGACCGGCGCTTAAACCTTTGCGAATTTTACGCCAGAGCAGCGGACTCAGCTGATAACCTACAAGCCTGTCAAGTATGCGTCGGGCTTGTTGGGCGTCAACTTTGTCAAGATCAATCTTTCTCGGGCTCTTCAAGGCATTCTTGACAGCTGTGCCGGTAATTTCATGAAATTCAATACGGCATTTGTCATTGACGTCAACTCCCAAGATATGGGCCAGATGCCAGGCAATTGCCTCCCCTTCGCGGTCGGGGTCAGTTGCCAGGAAAACATGGTCGGCTTTTTTTGCAAGGTTTTTCAGTTCCTTGATTAATTCACCTTTGCCACGAATATTAATGTACTTCGGTTCGAAACCTTTTTCAATGTCAACCCCGAACTGACTCTTGGGCAGATCACGCAAATGACCCATTGATGCCCTGACAGTGTAGTTCTTCCCTAAAAATTTCTCTATGGTCTTAGACTTTGCCGGTGATTCAACTATTATCAGATTGTTTGCCATCAAGCAACCTCCTTATTGTTTTAGAAAACGTCTGCCTGCCTGTTCCATAACCGCACCGGCGAGCTTCAGCTCAAGCAGCGCCGAAGCTGCCACTCCCGGAGGAAGTCCCGTACTTTCCACGATTTCCTCCACGGTTTTTGCTTCATTAAAATCAAGATTGTCGATTATTGCTTTCACTTCTGTCCGATTCGCTGTCATAACCTTGTCAAACAAACCGATTCCGTCATTCATCTCTTCCTTAGACTTGGGCAAAAACAACTGGAAATCCTCCAAAATGTCTTCGGGCCGGTCAACAAGCCTGGCACCTTGTTTGATTAGGGCATTAGGCCCGGCGCTTGTTGGCGAAAAAATGCTTCCCGGCAGACAGTAAACCTCTCGCCCCTCATCGAGGGCAAATTCTGCCGTAATCATCGCTCCTCCTTTTTTGGCGGCTTCGACGACCAGAACACCTTTTACCAGTCCGCTGATAATCCTGTTTCGGGCTGGAAAGTTGTTGGGCAAAGGTTTGGTTCCTGGAAGAAATTCAGTTATTATTGCTCCATGCTCAGCTATTTTTGCAAAAAGTCTCTCATTCTCGTGCGGATATGCAATGTCAAGACCACAGCCGAAAACCGCCACGGTCGGGGCAGTGCCTTCAAGCGCTCCGCAATGTGCTGCGGTGTCAATGCCTCTGGCTCCGCCGCTTACAATGGAAATTCCGGCCGCAGATAAATCCTTGGCAAAAAGTCTCGCGGCTTTTAATCCATAGGCAGATGCCTTTCTTGATCCGACAATGCCTATGAGATTTCCGTCACAAATCATGCTGCCTTTGACATAAAGCACCTTGGGTGGATTAAGAATGCTTCTGAGGGGCAAGGGATACTCCTTATCCCTGTAAGTTACAATGCGGGCATTTTCCCTTTTACAGAAAGCTGCGATTTTACTTGGCAAGTTCCTGTCCCTTTCCGCAATTATACGTTCGAGCCTGCTTTTAGTAAACAGCCCCGTTGCAGCCAAAGCCTCGTATGCTGCCTCGTACGCTTTGCATTCGTCGCCAAAATAGTCAATCAGGGCTTCCGTCTTGCTGATGTTAAGTTTAAAGCCTGCACAGATTGCCGCAAAATAGTTCCTGTACGTATCTGCCACCTCCTTGCGAAAATTATCTTAAGCTAACAGCGCCTCATCACTTAAAAAGACGTCAAGTCATTATAATTCCAAAAAGCACACGGGTCAAGCGTCACCGGTCAGCAAGCGCGCACAAAAGCGTCCGCACAATGTCTTTTGCTGCCTCAGGCTTTCCTAAGTTACCCGCGCTTGCTTCTTTATTAGAAGGAAGGCTTCTGATAAGTCGTAAAACATCCGAAGGAGCCTCTGCTATGACAGCAGCTCCCGCCATTCGCAAGTATTCCGCATTTTCTTTCTCCTGTCCCGGCAAGGGACGATAAACAATATAATAAAGGCCGGTTGTCAAAGTCTCCGCAGCCGTAAGCCCTCCCGCCTTGCTGATTAAAACATCGGCCGCGTGCATTAGTTTTGGTATTTCTTCTGTGAATCCGTATACCTGCATCTCCGGATACTTTTTCTGCAGTTCCCGCTCAAGAACCTTGTTTCTGCCTGTAATTGCAACACATCTTATGCTGCGGTCTTCATTTTTACCAATGCCAAGCTCGTTGATTATATCCTGCATCGGCAGCAAGCCTTCACCGCCGCCCATTAGTATGCAAACCGTTTCATCAGGACTCCAGCCATAAGAAGCACGCAGAACCTCGCGGTCATAATCTGCATTAAATTCCTTCCTGACCGGAATGCCATGACAAAAAATCTGCTGTCCGCTTCCAAAGCAGTCGCCAAGGTCGAGTTCGGCGCCCAGAAAATAAAAATCGGTATTCTTGCATAACCACCATTTATGAACCGTATAATCTGTTATCACCGACGCCAATAATATTCGGCTCTCGGAATGCCTTTCCTTGTAAGCCGAAAAAATGCCGGCAGGAGTCGCATGCGTAGCAATTACCAGGTCGGGGCTGACCTTTCGCAGGTAAGAATCCGCAATTACCGCGAGGCTTTTATTGATCAGATTTCTAAGCCAAAACGATCCGCCCGGATTGTTTCCCCAGCGATAAGCTATTTCGTATAAAACAGGGAATTTTTTCAAAACGAACAAATATGCTTCAAGCACCATCGTACCGAGCACCTTGGGAAAGAAATCAAAAGCATTGCCAAGGACAACCTCGCACTTGCCGGTTGAGGTAAATTCTTCCTGCAGAGCCTGGGCCGCAAGCGCATGGCCGGAACCGATAGGGGCTGACATAATCAGGATTGTATATTTTTTTTCCTTCATAACCAAGCCTTCCGTACAAAAAAGTAGTATAATGAGGAATTATAAGGCAAGTCAATAGTTTGGCTTGCATCTTAGAACGCTATTATTGTATCATAATTGTTAGGTATTACAATACTGAAAGGGGTTTAAACCGTTTCAGGGCAAACCCAAGGAGGATAAAATGATAAAAAGACCACCTGTTTCGTATTTTAAGATTCCCGTTGAAATAATCAAGTCAGGCTTTTATACCGACAACTACTTTCTGCGTACGGCCGAAATATTGAAAAAGGACAACTATCGCCCGCGCGTGCTGATGCAGGTTTTTCAGAGAGAACGCTCTGTCCTTTGCGGTGTAAATGAAGCCATCGCAATTTTAAGAACCTGCGCTGAAAATCCTGATAGAATTACAATCCGGGCTCTGAATGACGGTGACGAAATCGCGCCTTGGGAAACCTGTATGACGATAGAGGGAGATCTTGCTGACTTCGCTCATTTGGAAACGGTATACCTCGGCGTCCTGGCACGCCAAACGCGCATAGCTACAAACGTACGACGCGCCGTTGAAGCTGCCGGTAGGAAACAGGTACTCTTCTTCTCGGCAAGATATGATACCTACCACACACAGGAACAAGACGGCTATGCCGCCATGATCGGCGGCATTAAGGATTTTTCGACTGACGCGAACGGGATAGCCGCAGGTGTAAAGGGACTTGGCACTATACCCCACGCACTGATTGCAGCCTATCGCGGCGACACACTTGCCGCCACCGAAGCTTTCGACCGCCACATTGACGAAAACGTAAGCAGAATTGCTCTTGTTGACTTTGACAATGACTGTGTAAACACTTCACTTGCCGTGGCACGCAAGTTAGGAGCAAAACTCAAGGGTGTTCGTCTTGACACTTCAAACTACATGGTAGACAAGTCGATACAGAGTCAAATGGGACTCTTTCCGCCAACAGGAGTCTGCAAGGAACTTGTCACGGCCGTTAGGCGCGCTTTGGACACGGAAGGTTTCACTCATGTTAAGATAATTGTATCCGGCGGGTTTAACGCGAAAAAAATTGCCGAGTTTGAGAGTCTTAACGTGCCTGTTGACACCTATGCCATAGGCAGCAGTTTTTTTGACGGAAACATCAACTTTACCGCCGACGTGGTTTTGCTTGACGGCAAGCCCTGTGCCAAGGCAGGACGAACATATTTGCCGAATTCACGGCTGGAACTTATTGAATAAACACACTGTTTAACATACGACCCGTAGAAGTAAAAAGGGGCTGTCTCACATAGGCTTTAAAGCCTATGTGAGACAGCCCCTTTTTCGTCTTTAGTTAACCTCTTTTGAAAATGCCAAGCGGCTTGCCAAGCGGCCAGAACTGTCTTCCAAAGAAATTGTTCAGGAAAATCGCGCCTGCACCGTAAAGCGAAAGCAAAGCAACAACGAGCTCAGCATAAGCAGCCATGGTATGAGCCCAGTGCCCGCCGATACCAAGAGTATCAAGCGTTAAGCCAAGAAGCAGGATATCGATGAAAACCATATCCACAAACAAGAATAAGGTTGCTTCAGATGCGGCAATTGTGCCGACACAGGCAAAAAGGAAATATCCTAAGAAAGCAAAACCCAAAGCCTTAGGATCGATTCCGGCAGTCAAACCGGCTCCGAACACACCCGCCTTAATCATCCAGCTCATTGCAACTCCCGACCAGAAGAACCCAAAAGCTCCGAAAATGGTTGCTCCAAAAATATTCTTGTGGGCAAAATCAAAATATGCGGCAAGCAACTGCGCAAATGATCCGCAAACAAGAGCCCAGGGAATAACCCAGGAAACGCCGGAAACTATGCCGAGTTTCTGAGCAGACGCAACCAAGGTAACAATTGCCAACCCGAATAAGCCAAGCGGTGTTGGGTCCGCAACAGCAATCTGCACATGCTGCGTTGAATTGTTTGTACTCATTAACATACCTCCTTTTTAATGTGTAAGCAATTATAAGTTGTTTACTTACATATAGAGTTTAATGATAAATCTAATAAAAGTCAATCGTTTCTTAAATTATCGCAGCAGTTTTCGCATTTTTCGAATTAATACGAGCTTCATTGTCATTTTATGTAAAACAATCCACTGCTGTGGCGCTTTGAACTCCGAGTGTTGGCAATGAAAATCAAACTTCCAGCAGTTCGGAGAAAATCTCCTTGTTTTGTAAAAGCGCAGGTTTGCTGCCAACCACGCAGTAATAATCCTGTTCGAGAACCGCCTTGACGACCTGTCCGAGCTGTCTTATGTCCTCATTGGTCACGTCGAGGACTTCTTCACGTTCTTTCTGCCTTTCATGGTCGGAAATATTCTTGATAAAAAGAATAGCTGCCTTTTCCAGCCGCATTGAGTTTGTAAGTGGTGTGTCCATTGAACTGACAGTGCCAATCACATATTTTGTCAGTTCCCTTTCATCTGCGGAAAACAATTCCAAAAATCCTGCGGTCTCCTTATAAACCTCGAGTGTTCTTGCAAGGTGCGGGTCACGATAAGAAGTAAAATAGCATATGCCGTTACGGTTAAAATGCGCATTGGCTCCATATGCTCCGCCCTGCACCCTGATCCGGTTCCAGAGATAATCATAACGCAGGATAGTTTCCAAAACCTTCATAGCCCCGGTATAAGCATGCCCATTTTGCCGGAAATTACCTCCCGCGGCGACATATTGCACTTTGCCGCTCGTACTGATGCCCTCATTTCTGTTGGCAGGCTTAATCGCCTCCGGTTCCTTGCCGGCATAGTCGGAAGAAGGCAGAGACATGACGAAGGTTTCCGAGGTCATTTTCACTTTCTGCCGTTCACTGTCTTCACAAGAATAAGCAAAGAGCTGTTTGCCCGTGTGCAGGCATTCCTTCAGCAGATGCTCTAATTTGCGGCGAATTTCCGGAAATTGCTCGTGGAAATTTGCGGTAATTTTTTTTATGAAGTCGTAATAAGTCAAATAATAATACTCATTAACGGCTGAAACTCCTGAAAAGTAAGAACAAAGCCTTGTACTTGCAATAGACTGTCCCCTGTTGAAAAATTGCGTGTCCCAGTCTGTTTTGATTTCGTTGACAATTTCCAAGATCCTGTTCTCGTTGCTAAAGTCGCTGGAAGCGGCCATATCTTTAAGAATGTGGAAAAGCTTTTCCAATTTGCCGATCAGCACCTTTGCTTCCAAAACAAAGCAAATCGAATACTCATCGGCATTGCATGCTGATGAGTATGCGGTCAGGTTAAATCCGATGCCGCCGGTATTCTTTTTTACAGCTGTAGCCAGAGCCTGATAGGAATAGTTTCCGGCATCGACCTTTCCTAAGATGTCACTCAGCAAATAAGCATACGGCAGCATGTCGCTCTTGATGCCGCTTATATCGAAATACCAATTCAGGTAAACGATCTTCTTGGTTTCGGCAGGAAGAAACATGTGCGTTCTATCATCATGACACTCCATTTGCACCGGAAGCTTGTCGATTTTTCTGTTTAAATCGCTTCTCTTTAGAACAGGTATTGCAGCAAGCGCGGAAGGTTCGTCCTGTGCTTCCTGCTTTTCTCTCAGCAAATGGGTTTGCTCAATCAAGAAGCTGATTTCGTCGGAACTCATTGCCTGTTTAATCGCTTCAAGCTCCGTCGAAATATTTATGACTTCACGTTCTTCCCTTCCGGTTTCAGGTTTAAGCGTTGCAATAACTTTGTGCGTATTATCCAGCAGGTAATTCTCGATAAGCTGTTCATAATACCTCGAGCTTATGCCATTTCTCAATTCAGCAAGTACTGTTTCATACCTCAGGCAGTCAAAAGGATTTCCTCCATAAAGCCAGGTATCCATGCAGCCGATGCCAAATATAAGTCCTTTGGGGTAAACTCCGAAATCTGCTTCCCGCACCTTGAATTCAAAGGAATTTAAGGACGCTTCGAGCAATTCCTTATCAATCCCCTTCATCGTCAGCTCCTGCAAAATTCTGTACGTAGTGCTGATAAATTTGTCTCTGAGCTCGGGCTCCGAACCTGCCACCTTGATTGAAAAAATAGGCTGCAGATAACTGCCGCTGTAAGAGCCGGAAACATCCATACCCACCTTCGCTTCAAGCAAGGCATTTTTCAGCGGTGCCGAATCGGATTCGAGCAGCACTGACTCCAAAAGGCGCAGCGCAGTATTGGTTTTAATGTCGGTGGCTTCTCCTGTAACAATGTGGAGCTCGTGATACGTTCTTGCAGCAGGTGACTCAGTTGCCGCAACGTCATAGGTTCCTTCGACTTCCTTGGTTCGAGCAAAGGGCGCTTGTTTGGGAATTTCAGAAGAAACTCCGTTTGTCCCGGCAAAGGCTGACAAATATTCCCGGTCAAGATATTCCAGTGTTTCTAAAATGTCGAGATCACCGTAAAGATAAATATAGGAGTTTTCCGGAGCATAATACTTGCGGTGAAAGTTTAAAAATTCTTCCTGAGTCAGCGAGGTAATTGCATCTGGGTGACCTCCTGATTCGTAGCCGTAAGGGCTGTCAGGGAACAAAGCTTTCATCGTCTCATACTCTATCAAGGCTTCAGGCGATGAAAAAACGCCCTTCATTTCATTATATACAACTCCGTTATAGACAAGTGGAGAATCTTCATCAGCAAGCGAATAATGCCAACCTTCCTGCAAAAAGGTATACTTATCATCGTAAATCATAGGATAAAAAACGGCATCAAGATATACATCCATCAGATTTTGAAAATCTTTGGCATTGCGGCTTGCCACAGGATACATAGTCTTGTCGGGGAAAGTCATTGCATTCAAGAACGTGTTCATGGAACCTTTAACCAATTCCACAAACGGTTCCTTCAGCCGGTATTTGCGCGAGCCGCACAATACGGAATGCTCAAGTATATGTGCAATGCCTGTATCATCATGAGGAGGAGTACGGAAGCTTATCGAAAAAACCTTGTTATCATCCGTATTGCCAAGATAAAGCAGGCGTGCTCCGCTTTTTTGATGCTTAAGAATAAAGCCGTCCGAATGAAGTTCCTGAATATAGGTGGCTTCCTTGACAATGAATCCAAAGTATTCTTTGTTTAGACTTAATTTCATATTTACACTCCCGGCTTCTCATAGTAATTTCAATATAATTATACGTTGTTACTATGTATTGTACCATATTTGGCATAAGTTTTGCGTATGCTTGACGAAACATTTTCACTTGAAATTAAATGGTTATTATACTAAAATATAAACAACAGACATCTTTTTGATGTGAAAATAGTGTAGTTTTGGTGTCAAATGAAAGGATGGTCATCATGGAATTGGCGCGCTTTACTCTAAGAATCCACCCTGTTATTCTGAAGAAACTGAAGATCATCTCTGACAATAACGGACGTTCTGTAAATAAGGAAATTGAACAGATCTTAAAATGGATAGTTGATGACTACGAGAATAAATGCGGCAAAATTGAAGTCAAAGACTAAAGAACCGTGAATGCGTCAGCATTCACGGTTCTTTTTTGTCAGCAGCCAACAGTCAATTCATTTTACGCTAATCAAAGTATTTAACGCCGGAAAGAAAGATTTTCTGGTCCTTATTGCCTTTGATATTCTGCATAAGTCCGGGAACGAATCTTTCCGAATGGCCCATTTTGCCAAGCACCCTTCCATCAGGGCTCGTAATGCCTTCTATCGCGTATAATGAGCCGTTGGGATTAAAAGGCATCTGCATTGAAGCTCTTCCTGTTTGGTCAACGTACTGAGTCGCAACCTGTCCGTTTGCAAACAAATCTCTGATTTCACTTTGCGTAGCGAAGAATCTGCCTTCTCCATGCGAAACGGCAACGGAGTGTATGTCCCCTGCTTCTACACAGTTAAACCAGGGTGACTTGCTTGAGACAACCTTTGTCTCCACAATCTGGGAAACATGACGTCCGATAGTGTTAAAGGTCAATGTAGGCGAATTGTCATGCATTTCTACGATTTCACCGTATGGAACAAGACCCAGCTTGATCAAAGCCTGAAAACCGTTGCATATGCCAAGTATCAGACCGTCCCTTTCATGGAGAAGGTTTTCAACGGCGTCTTTCAGTTTTCTATTTCGAAACATAGTTGCAATAAACTTTCCGGAACCGTCCGGCTCGTCGCCGGCACTGAAACCGCCCGGCAGCATAAGAATCTGGCAGTTATTGATTTGACGAACCATGTAATCCACAGACTCGTTGATAGCGGCAGGCGTCAGATTCCTTACAATGAAAGTTTCTGCCAATGCCCCTGCCTCGTTAAAAGCCTGTGCGCTGTCGTACTCGCAGTTGATGCCCGGGAAAACCGGTATGAACACACGCGGCCGTGCAATTGAATATGGCGCTGTCAAAGGCAGTTCTGGCTTGAATAGCGGTTTTTGCAGATCCTCCGGAGGTTCCGCCGCGTGTTTGACAAAACGCGGGAAAATTCCGTCAAGAGGTTTTAAATAATGATCTTTCACTTCGTTTAGCCCAAGCTCGACATCGTTTAGTGAAATTCGCTTCTTCTCACTAACAAGGCCGAGATTTACATAATCCAATCCGTCAAGAAGCTCCTCGGCATTCTTGCCTTCTGCAAGTTCGAGAACAAAGCCGCCGGGTTGAAGCACAAATAAGCACTCGGTGTCATTAAAAGGTTTAATAAAGTCAAAGCCATATTCATTGCCAAGGCACATTGCTGAGATAGCCGCTGCAATACCGCCTTCCTTAACAACGGAGGCCGCCTTTATATCTTTCGCAAGAATAAGCTTGTAAACCGCCTTAAGATTATTTTTTAGAGTTTCAAACATAATGACTTCATTGGCAGTTCGTGGCGCGGGCAGGAAAACAACCTGACTGCCGGGCGTCTTGAATTCCGAAGAAACGGCGAATTCGCCATTAATTACGTCAACCGCAAATGAGACGAGCGTAGGAGGCACATTCTTGTCCATGAAGGTTCCGGACATGCTGTCCTTGCCGCCAATAGCTGCGAGCCCGAGAGCGTCCATTGTGTAAAAAGCTCCCAGGAGGGCGCTGAAGGGCTGTCCCCAAGCTTCCGCATCGTTCATTTTGGGAAAGTATTCCTGCAGTGTCAGATGAATCGAATCCGGATTGGCACCAAGCGCGACAGCTCGGCAAACCGATTCGACAACGGCATACATTGCCCCATGGAACGAGCTCCAGCAGGCTACAGTTGGATTATATCCGTTGGCCATCACTGATGCCGAGCTGGTTTTACCATGAAGGACCGGCAAACGCGCAATCATTCCTTCGGTCGGAGTCAGCTGAGCCGAACCTCCGAACGGCATGAGAACCGTTCCGCGTCCAATCGTGCTGTCGAATCTTTCTGCAAGCCCTTTCTGACTGCAGACATTCAATCTTTTTAAGTTGGCGAGCCAGGCGTCCTTTAAGCTGCGGGAGCGAATATTTTCGGGACAAATGTTGAAGACGCTTTCATCCTTAATCTCCGGTACTTTTATCTCAGTTGTTTGCGCGACGCCATTCGTATCGAGAAATTCACGTGCCAAGTCAACAATTTTTTGTCCGCGCCATAACATTACAAGCCTTGGCTCCTCGCTGACTTCTGCAATGACTGTCGCTTCGAGGTTTTCACTGTCTGCCAGACTGATAAAAAGTTCCCTGTCCTTTGATTCTATTACAACTGCCATTCTTTCCTGGGACTCAGAAATTGCAAGCTCCGTTCCGTCCAAACCTTCATACTTTTTAGGAACTTTATCAAGGTCAATGACCAATCCGTCAGTCAGCTCGCCGCAAGCAACGGAAACGCCCCCCGCGCCGAAATCATTACAGCGCTTGATCAGACGCGTAACTTCAGGATTGCGGAATAACCTCTGAATTTTTCTTTCCGTCGGCGGATTTCCTTTCTGGACCTCGGCACCGCAAGAAAGCAGGGAATCAAGCGTGTGCTCTTTTGAAGAGCCCGTTGCTCCGCCGCAGCCGTCTCGTCCTGTCCTGCCGCCCAGAAGAACAATCAGGTCGCCGGGGGACGGAGCCTCGCGTCTTACATTGCTTTGCGGCACGGCACCTATAACCGCGCCCAGTTCCATTCTTTTAGCAACAAATTTATCATGGTAATATTCCTGTACTTGTCCGGTTGAAAGACCGATTTGGTTACCGTAGGAGCTATAGCCGCTGGCGGCCCCTATTGTTATTTTCCTTTGGGGCAATTTGCCGGACAGTGTTTTTTCAACCGGGGTTCTTGGGTCCGCCGAACCTGTCACACGCATTGCCTGATAAACATACGCTCTTCCCGACAGCGGATCGCGAATGGCACCGCCAAGACAGGTCGCCGCACCTCCAAAAGGCTCTATTTCCGTCGGATGGTTATGGGTCTCATTTTTGAACATGACAAGCCATTCTTCTGTTTGTCCGTCAACCTCAATCGGCACCTTTATGCTGCAGGCGTTGATTTCTTCTGAAACGTCAAGCTGAGGAAGCTTACCCTCGCTTTTCAGCTTTTTCATACCGATTACGGCAATATCCATTAAAGTGACCGGTCTGTCAGTCTCTGCGCCGTATAGGCTGTCACGAACCTCCAAATACCTGTCGTAAGCTGTTTGAATGGGCTCATTAAATACGCCTGGAGCAATTTCCACATCTTCGATCCTTGTCATGAAGGTCGTGTGACGGCAATGGTCCGACCAATATGTATCAAGAACTTTCAACTCTGTCAAAGAAGGGGCGCGCCCTTCCTTTCTAAAATATTGCTGGCAAAAAAGGAGGTCAGCCATGCTCATGGCAAAACCCTTTTCAGCACGTAACAACTCTAAGCCGTTTTGCCCAAGCTTCGTAAAATCATGCAGCAAAGGAACGGATGGCGGTTCTTCGCTTGCTGCCAGAAGGCTTTCCGGCTTGCCCCACTCGGACTCTCTGGCTTCAATCGGATTGATGCAGTAGCTTTTGATTGTCACGAGTTCCTGTTCACTGATGTCTCCGGAAAATATGTAGACTTTTGCAAAGGCTATTGTCGGTTTCTCCTTCTGCGTAATCAGCTGTACGCACTGTTCTGCAAAGTCCTCTCTTTGGTCATACTGACCGGGAAGCAGTTCAGTAACAAAAGCTTTTTCGCCTCCCAAAAGCATTATGTCCTCATAAAAAACAAAATCAACCGGCGGCTCCGAAAACACAAGGCGGCTTGCTTCTTCAAATTCTTCGGCAGTCAGGCCCAAAACATCATAGCGATTCAGAATCCGCACGTCTTTAATCCCTGTCAAGCCAAGGTTTTCTCTAAGATCCGCCAATAATTCCCGTTGTTCAATCGCAAATTCAGGCTTTTTCTCTACAAACAATCTTTTGATTTGCTCCTTCATGTCAGCCCTCCGATTCAATAATACTCATTAAGATAATTCTTGCATTTGGGGAAAAGCCCTGCGAGCAAATCCGCCGCAGGTTTGGAGCAGACCGTGGCAAGTCCCTCTGCAGCAAGCTCATTCAGACTGAATTGTCCGAAAAACAATTGTGTGAAAGCGGCAACGTCCATCTCTACATCCGGAAGCTCAAAAGCCGGTTTGACCTCGACAACGCCGTTTTCAACGTTTAAAGACAAAAGTGAATTGTTAGCCTTAAGCAATTTGTCGGTAACCAAAAGAACAAAGCTGCCGCGAAGATCGCCGTCTGCTTTTAGATCCGCCAACACTCCCGCAACGTTGATCACGCGGGACATCGCGAAGGGCTGCAGGCAGCCGGCGTATTTTTGGTTTGTAAACTGCAGGTGGGACAAGTCTCCTTCTCCTGCCAGCCATTCAAAGTTCTGGCATTGGGCGACATGCTGCTTCGCATAATGCAAAAAGCTCCATTTGACCTCATGCTCGAGGTAAATGAGTTCGTGAACGCGGAAAGCGACGCCTGTTCGCTGGTAAAACATATATCCGAGAGGGTTATTGCCCAAATAGGCAATAACCGCCTCGCCCTTTTCCTGGCTGAAAACCGTGAGAAAGTTATTCCACTCGCGTTCGCCTCGGCAAACAAAGGCATGCTTCGCGAGCATTTGCCGGCTGTACAAATCGGCAAAAATCGCTTTGCATTCTCCAATATTGACTCGTTCAAGCCTTAAAGCATCTTCAGGAACAGGAGCATTCAGCTCTGAAAGCGGCATATTGTAGCGGTGCCTGAAATATGTGAAGGCAAACTGGTAGGGCAAATATACGCCGGCATGTTCCGGCATCAACAGCACCGAGTTAATGCCCTTTGCCCGCAAAATCGCCAAGGTCAGTTCCAAAAGGCCGCGTGTCAGACGGCGGCCCCGGAAAACGGACTCTGTTGCCACACCGACCAGATACATAGTTTCCGTCTGCTTTCCTCGTATGCTTAACCTGTACGGATTCAGATGCACCATGTTCGCCAATCTGCCTTCATCGTCAAAACCTGCCACGATCTGGTTCTGTTTCAGACAATACTCGTTGAAATACCACTGATGAAAGAATTCTTCTTTCTTTTCAAAGCAATAGTCCCACAAGTCGGCAATCTCCTGCAGTTTGCTTTCATTAATTAAATGATAGTTCATCTCCGTCACCGTTTGGCACTGATAAGTGCGCTATACTTTTTTACCATGAATTCCGGGCGATACGATTCCTTGGCTTTACGCAGCCCTTCGATCCCCATGTCCTCTTCGCGGTTGATGTAAGTAACATCGGTCCAGACACCCGCACAAAAATCCTGGTTTATCACGGCGTAGAGTCCTCGTATTTCGGGATTGGCCTTTTCAAAATGGATAACCGCAGTTTCGGGATTTAATTTTTCTCCGACGGCAAAGGCCTGTATTTTTCCGTCTATTCGAATAACGGCGCCCTTGATGCTTAAATTCTCAAGATTCCTGAGAGCTTTCTCCAACGCACAAAATTCACAGCGCAGTTCGTCAGCGCCCGGCTCCTTTTTTTCACACCAGGCATCAGCAAATTCTATACATTCCTCAACATCGTCCTTAGTCAATAAGGAAAACTCATAGTCCGGGTGTTCCTTGCGAAAGGCATTGGCATGATTCTTTTTGGCGTGGTATTTTCTTCCCGAAAGTGATGCCAGATTCTCTCGAAGATAGATATAGTCCCAGTTATCCCTGTCTTCAACGAATTCGGTTGAAGACGGGAGTCGTTCCTGCAGCAATGGCAGCATGTCTTCGTAAATGCCTCTGATTTCAAAAGGCTGCCCCGCAAAATATGACGACAAGCTTGCCAGCACGTCCGACAAATCACCTTCTTTGCCGACAAACGGCGGAAGCACAAAAGTGAATTCCTTACGCCTGACTTTAATAAACAAGGCGCCATTAGCTTCAGCCCAACGAATGTCGTAGCATTTCTGCCAGACAAAAAGATTGGTGAAAGTGCATTCCGAGCCCATGTACTTTTTCATTGAAAAATATTTGTCAAAAATTTCCCTATCTTCTAATTCAATATTCTTGAATTCCAAAATACGCAACCACTCCCTATTTTAAAAACCTTATGGTATATATTATAGCAAATATTTGTAATAAATAACACAAAAAAACCAGCTACGTCAGTAGCTGGTTTGAATTTGAATTATTGATCCTTCATCTTGTTGAAGCAGTCACGGCAGTATACCGGCCTGTCCATTGACGGGCGGAAAGGAACTTCTGTCTGGCAGCCGCACTCTGCACAAGTAGCAGAATACATCTGGCGCGGTGCGCGTTCATTGCCATTGCCCATGCGTTGTTTGCGTGCTTGACGGCATGTAGGGCAGCGTCCCGGCTCATTGGTAAAACCTTTTTCATCGTAAAATTCTTGTTCAGAAGCCGAAAAAACGAATTCTGCGCCACACTCGCGGCATGATAATGTCTTGTCTTCTTTCATTGCTATCACTCCTTCTTATCCATACCCCATGCGGACTCATAGATCAGTTCCTAAGCTTCCCCAAGAAGTTTGGGAAGAAGTGTGGAATCCTATAGAACCTGGTGAGATATCAACTATAAGTAGTATATATTAATAGTAGATGAAAGTCAACACGCTGTGCACAAAAAATAAAATTATTCCAAATTGTTAATAAATTTTCTTAAAAAATAGCTATTTCAGAAAATATGTATCATTTATATTTTTTATCCAACAACGGTTTTCCAGCTGTAAGATACAACTGATGCCGGCATTGTCGATGCTTATTTTCCACATTTCATTCAAATCAAGATTCATAATGGCACAAAGCAGGGTTCTGACTGTTCCTCCGTGCGAAACTATCAGGAGGCTCTCGTCACCACCGTGCGATGCAACTACTTCCTGAAAGGAGGCCCACGCCCTTTCCTGTACCTCCTTAAAACTTTCCCCGCCGCTGATCTTAATCGTGGCGGGTCTGTGGAAAAAATCCTCGATATCCTTCGGCCAGCGTTTTTTTATCTCCTCATAAGTCAGACCTTCCCACTCGCCGAAGTTTATTTCCTTAAAAGACGGTATCTTGACGATTTCGGCGTTTAAAAGCTCGGATGTAGGTTGTGCGGTTTCCACGGTTCGGACTAAGTCGCTTGTATAAATACGTGCGAGCGGTTCTTCTCTGAAGTAAGCTGCAAGTTTCTTAGCCTGCAGCAGCCCTTTATTGTTTAAAGGGTTGTCAATATGTCCTTGGTAAGTCAAAGTATTGTTGGCGTCAGTTTGTCCGTGACGCGCCAAAAAAATTTTTTTCATTATTTTCTCCACCTGCAATTCATAGCCTGAAGTTGGTCTGTGCAAGCTCCGGCACTTCTGCGTGAACGCCTGCCTCAGCGAAAGTTTCCATTTCCTTGTAAGCACGAAGTCCCGCGTCAAAAAGCATAAAACCGAGTGAGGCGCCTTCGCCTTGTCCCTGTGTTATTTCCAGGCGCAAGACGGGAGACGTGCCTAACATCTTCAGAAGCTTTTCATGGTTAGGTTCCGTTGTTACGTGACTGGCTATCAGATATTGCCCTGTCAGCGGAGCGATACGCATGGCCAATAAGGCTGCAAGAGCGGAAGCGGCTCCGTCCAGCATGACCGGCACCCGCAGCGAGACTGCTGCCAGAATCGAACCTACAGCCGCAGAAAGTCTGACATCACTGTGTGACGTCAAAATTGCAAGGACATCTCCTTCGGCTTCTGCAGAGAATTCCTCCGCTGCATCATAAGCTCCCGGCAGCGATACTGAAAGCAATTTGTACTCATTTTCTTTAATGTATCTGACCGTTTTGCCAATACCGGTAAGCACGGCGTCAAGTATTAAGTTTTTATCGCGATATTTCTCTTTGATTGACAGTTCTTCGACAATCACCTCGCTTTTCGCCTCATTGGCTAAAAAGAGCATGGGTTCCAGCTCATGCCTTATTCTTTGAAGAAAATCTTTGTCGGCCTGTGTGTCAGCCCAGATGATAATACCCCTTCGAGGGTAATTGAGCAAAGAAGGCTCAACCAATCGCTGGGCGCCGGCATAAAGGCAAACCATGTCTTCAAGCCTTGCAAGCGAACCCTTTGGCTTAATCAAGTTGTCGAAGCGCTCCCTGGCGGCTTGTGAAGCCTCGAAATCCAGGGGCGTCATGACGCTTATAAGATCGTGTAAGTCAGTCATAAATCCTCCACCTATCCGGTTATTAGTATGAATATCAGAAGAAACAGGACGTTGCCCGTTTCTGTAAGGGCGCCGTAAGTATCACCGGTCAATCCGCCGAGAAGCTTAACCAGATACCAGGCTGCCCCCATAAGAGGGAAAAAGCATACGGCTGATGTCAGCAAAAGGGTCGTGCCGGAGGCGAGGACAATCGCTGCGCCTATCGCAAACGCTATATAAGTATATACAGGCCTGGCAAACTTTTTAAACAAGCTGCCTATCCCTTCCTTACGTGCATATGGGAAATTCACAATATAAAGGACCATGAAGGTTCTTGTCGTTACAGACATTGCAATAAGCACGAGGCTCAGCTCTTCGGGAGGAAGCTGCAGATAAGCGGAAATCTTCAGTAAAACCAGTACGATGACTGCCAGAACCGCATTCGAACCGACATTGCTGTCTTTCATTATTTCAAGCATCCTGTCCCTGTCACGTGCGGAAAATATACCGTCGGCAGTATCCATAAAGCCATCATACATCAATGCTCCGGTTATCATTATTTCTGCAAGAATGAGCACCGTAACCCTCATTAAGGGCTCAAGGTGCAATCCGAGGATTGCCTGATTGACGATTGCCAAAAGCACGCCGATAACAAGGCCGACAATAGGAAAATACGGTACGCTCCGTGAAAAATCATCCTCCGACCATGACGTCCTCTTGGAAAACCGTATTCTGGTCAAAAACTCCAGACAAGTTACAAAATCTCGCATAAAATCATCCTACTTTTCCTTTTGATTGTCTGCTGCCAACTTCCTGTACAAACGCAGGGCCGTAGAGAGGACTACGGTCGCGAGCGATGCTCCGGTGCCTTCTCCCAGACGCATTCCGGCATCGACTATGGGCTTGAGCTCGAGAAGCTCCAGCATTCTTATGTGTGCTATTTCTTCAGAAAGGTGTGAACAAAGGAGGTACCGGGAAGTTTCCGGATACATCCCCCATGCAATCATGGCCGCTGCAGTTGCGTTGACCCCGTCAATCATTGTCGGCACTCGTCTTTTGGCGCCTTCGATAATCATTCCGGCCAAAGCGGCATGATCGTAGCCGCCCACTTTATATAATACATCGAAGGCATCTGTGGCTTTCGGCTTGTTTATAGCCAAACCATTCGCAACTATCTGGCGTTTGATTTTCATCCGCTCATCGTTTATGCCGGTTCCCCTGCCCACTGTAAGCTCGGGAGGAAGGGCAAGCATGGCAGAGGCGATTGCCGCCGTCGAAGTTGTGTTGCCGATGCCCATTTCAGCCGTCACCAAAAGGTTGTAGCCCTTGTCAATGCATTCCCCGGCTATTTTCATGCCGGCACAAATACCCTTTACTGCCTGCTCCCGGGTCATTGCCGGCCCCATTGTAAAATCCTCTGTACCCATGGCAATCTTTTCATTTCTGACAAGAGGCATATGGCTTAAATCAGCATTAACTCCGACGTCGACAACGTACATGTCGGTTCTGGCGTGCCGAGCCATGACGTTTGCACCGGCAGTGCCCCGCATATAGCCGTTAATCATTTGAATCGTCACTTCCTGCGGATAGGCGCTGACGCCGTACCTGGCGATTCCGTGGTCGCCGCACATCAAAAGCATTGCCGGCCGAAGTTCGGTTTCCCTCGCATCGCCGCGCATCGCAATGTACTTTGCCACCATTCTTTCGAGCTTGCCTAAGCTGTCGGCAGGCTTATCCATCTTCCGCCAGTTTTTATTAACGGTAAGCTCCAGCTCCTTTGAGGGTATTCTGATCTCTTGCAGGCTTAGTATATCGTTCATAGCTCACTCCCAACGGCACTCGAAGCGTCTTCGAACTTAAAGGCCAGCTTCTTGATGTCCACAGCCTGTCCCGCAAGAACATAATAGACGCTTTCGGATGCATTTCCAACCTGCTGGTTGACCCATCCGGCTACGTCCCTGTATTCCCTTGCCATCGCGTTTTCCGGTACAATACCGCTTCCCACGTCGTTCGTGACAAATACCACCGTTCGGCCGGAAGCTTTTGCCGCAGCAAGAAGTTTGTCTATCTCTTCACGTACATAGATTGCTTTTTCAGCAAAAGTGCCAGGTGCTCCTATACCATACATCAAATTTGTCACATAAAGCGTCAGACAGTCAAACAGAAGACAATCGGCCTTTTCGGCAGCGCATGCTATAGTTTTCTCGGCATGAAAAGGCGCTTCATAGGTAAGCCATCTTTTTTTGTCACGTCTTGCCTGATGAAATTTGACGCGTTCCGCCATTTCCTCATCTAAAATTTCCGCCGTTGCCAGATAGGCGCACCTAACCCCATAAGTCAAAACATACTTTTCGGCAAAGGTGCTCTTGCCGCTGCGAGCTCCGCCTATTACCAAAATAATTTTTCCGGACAAATTTCACAACCCCCCAAATAAAAAATCCTCTACGAAGGAGAGGAAAGAGAAAATAGACGCAATAACAATATTGCCATATTCCTATCTCTCGTAGGTAAAATGGTTTTTACAGGCAGGTCTCCTGGCTCCGGTTCATTGCATCTCCGCACCTTCCCAGTTTCCCAGTGGCATAATCGCGGATGGCTCACCATTACAGTAGCGGGACTGCGCCGGAATTTCACCGGTCTTCCCTATTAAGCGATACCTTGGTGCATCGCGCCTGTTAGCTTTTCCAAAACCATTATACTATAAATAGGCAAATATTTGCACCCTTTCCTCTTAAAATGAAAAAGGCGGCTTACGAGGCCGCCTTCCAAAAAGGATTATTACTTATTGCTTTTCCGTTTCAATTTCAACTCGTGACAGGATGAAACAAAGGTCTGACAAACGGTTCAGACAAATCAGTACGTTCTCGTTGACAGTTTCCTTGTCCGCAACACGCAGGCAGGCGCGTTCAGCCCTCCTTGCAGCGGTCCTTGCCATATCAAGTGCCGCCGCACCCTGTGTGTCACCGGGAATTATAAAGCGCGACAAAGGTTTAAGCATACCGTCATACCTGTCGATAGTTTCCTCAAAGAACTTGACGTGTTCGGCAGTTACATATGGTTCAGGCAAGTTAAGGCTTGCCACGTCAGCCATAAGAGACATCAAAAATTGCTGTACCTTGTGAATTGTTTCTCTGACATCGTCCCTGCGCACAGTCGCTCGGGCAAGACCCAAAGCCGAAGTAACCTCGTCTATGGAGCCATACGCTTCAACACGCAGGCTGAATTTCGGAACCCTTTCACCGCTTAACAACGCCGTCGTTCCCTTATCACCGGTTCTTGTGTAAACGCTTGCCTTCATTGCTCTGCCCCCTTATGAAAACCTTAAAATATCTTTTCAGCCTTGAAGAAATTATTAATCTCTCGAGCAGCGCTATCTTCCCCGTCGCTGCCATGGACTATGTTTTCACCGATCGAAAGCGCGTAGTCACCGCGAATCGAACCGGGAACGGCATCAAGAGGGTTGGTAGCACCCATCATTCCCCTTACGGCCTTGATGGCGTTTTCTCCCGAGACTACCATCGCAGCCACGGGACCCGAAGTTATGAACTCAACGAGTTCGCTAAAGAAAGGCTTGCCTTCATGTTCCGCATAGTGGGATTTAGCCTGAGCTTCAGAAATTTTCATTAATTTCAATGCGGAAATTTTGAGGCCTCTTCCTTCAAAACGTGATACCACTTCACCAATCAGATTCTTCCTTACTCCGTCCGGTTTTACCAATACTAATGTTTGCTGCATAATTCAATCTCTCCTCGTTGTCATTAATTTGTTTATGCTGAATCGCCAGGACGATTCTAACCTTTGAGCAATTGCTGATAAAGCTTGCCGTCAAGCCTTTTGAGAATCTCCACAATCAGGCGCACCGCGCCTTCGTAATCATCAATGTGAATGATTCCGTTGTGACTATGAATATACCTTGTAGGCACACTGAAGGTCAGGGTTATGACGCCCGCATCATGCAGATGTATTTTACCGCCGTCAGTTGCTCCGCCTTCCGAGAAACTTATTTGTGTCGGGATCTCAAGCTCTTTTGCCAAATCAAGGCAGAAGTTCCTCAAAGCAATATTTGGAAGCATGCCTGCGTCATAAATAGTGATTGCAATTCCTTTGCCGATTTTCGCCGAGGCCGTATCATCGGCAACACCCGGCGTTCCTCCCGCTATGCAGGTATCAATGACAAGTGCAATGTCGGGTTTAAGCATGTTGACGCTCGTCTGTGCACCACGCAGTCCTACTTCTTCCTGTACGGTTGCAACACCGAAAACGGTGTTTGGCGTTTTAACATCGGACAAGGCATCGATAACGTCAGCCATTACTGCACAACCGATTCGATTGTCCCAGGCTTTGCCAAGAAGAGACCTGCCGTCCGCCATAACAGCAAATTCGGCATAAGGCGTCACAGCGCAGCCTTCCGCCACGCCAAATGCCCGTGCCTGTTCTTCGTCAGCCGCGCCAATATCAATGTACATATCCTTTTTCTGCACGACTTTGTTGCGTTCCTCAGCTGTAAGAATGTGAGGCGGCTTGCTGCCAATGACGCCTGCAATGTCGCCCTTGCTGCCGTGAACCGTGACACGCTGGCCAAGCATAACCTGCTCCCACCAGCCACCGAGGCAGACAAACCGTAAAAACCCTTCCTTCGTAATGTGCTTTACCATAAAACCGATTTCGTCCATATGGCTTGCAAGCATTACTCGAGGACCTTTTTCCTCTTTTCGCTCTATGGAAAAAACAACGCTGCCGAGCTTATCGTAAGAAACTTGCGCCTTGCCTTTTAACCGCTCAAGCAGAGGTTCCTTCATTCTGCCTTCGAAACCGGAAACTCCGCATGTTTCGGAATAACGTTTCAGCCATTTAATATTTTGTTTCATTAATTTTTCTCCTTCGTGCCAAGTGTTCTAATGCTAGCAACAAACATAATTATACCATTTCACGGCCTGCTTGTCGAAATATAAAATAAAACAAGGCAAAGCTTAAGCTTTGCCTTGTTTGCAATTTTATATCCTGTCAATTCTGCGGTCCAGGTCCTTAAGCTTTTCTATTCTGCTTTCAGTACTTGGGTGAGTGCTGAAAAGGCTGGCAAATGTCTTGCGGCTGGCCGAAAGCGGATTAATGATGAACATATGCGCGGTAGCCTGAGTTGCCTCCGGCATGACCCTTCTATGGGCATAATTGTCAATTTTTGCCAAAGCACTGGCTAAGGCAAGGGGTTTGCCGGACATTCTGCCGCCCGCCTCATCCGCCATATACTCTCTTGACCTCGAAATTCCGAACTGGATCAGAGTTGCAGCAAGCGGAGCAAGAACAACAGTTGCTATCAGACCGATGATGCCTCCGTTGTCGTCGTTGTCATTGCTTCTGCCGAAGCCCCCAAAGATGGCTCCCCATTGGACGATGTTGCCAATCGTGGCAATCAGCCCCGCAATCGTTGCAACGATTGTGCCGATGAGGATATCGCGGTTTTTGACATGACTTAACTCATGCGCAAGTACGCCTTCCATTTCTTCTCGCGTCAAAAGCTGCATAATGCCGCTCGTAACCGCTACGGAAGCGTTATCGGGGTTTCTACCCGTCGCGAAGGCATTTGGCACTGCTTCGTCGATAATATAGACCTTGGGCATGGGCAATTGCGCCTTCTTTGCAAGGCCTTCAACAATCCGCACTAGTTCAGGCGCGGTAGAGGCATTAACCTCCTGCGCCTTGTACATTTTTAAGACAATTTTATCGCTATACCAGTAGCTGAAGAAATTCATCGCAACCGAAAAAGCCAGCATCACAAGCATTCCGTTCGTGCCGCCGACAGCCCCCCCTACACTGACAAGTATCATTGTCAGCAATACCAATAAAAAAACTGTTTTAAGACTATTCATTGTATCCTCCCAAATAATTAGCTTAAAGCCACTGAAGCTATTATATATAATGTTTATGCTTGCTACAAGATATGAAAAGTAACGATTATGTGAAACTTTAGGCTATCTAAGCATCTCTATTTGAGACTTTACGGCTGACAACATGTTTTCACTGTTTTCCCGAACTTTTTTCTTGAGCAGCGGATTTAATAAACCCGCAATCATCGGAATGCCGAATTCAAAATCAACAGTGAGCAGAACTTCTACTCCGTCCTCCATTTGCTTTAGGCTCCACTGCCCCTCCATTTTTTTCAAATCTCCCTTGATTTGCTGATAAGCAATTCTCTTATCCCCTTCATAAAAAGTGTCTCGTTCGGTCCAGACAATCCTGCGGCCGTCCACGTTCGAAACCCAGTGGCTGACGGTGTAATTCTCGCCGCGCTCCATAATTTCAACACTGACAAGATCATGCATAAACTTTGGGTAGGACTGCATGTCCTTGATAATTTCATAGATTTCATCTATGTCGCCTTCAATCACGGTCTTTGCTTCAACATACGGCATGTTTTAAACAGCCTCCTTATAGGTCTTCAATAATTTCGTCAGTCTTTTGGACGGCAACGCGCAAGGCCTCCAAAACCCGGTCAATTATTGCTATGGGCATTGTAAGCGGCGGTTCCATTCTAATAACCTTTGGATTGTTCAGCGTATAGGCAATCAGGATGCTGCTCTCTATCATTAAGGACATCAGCATGCCCCCGGCCCCTTCTTTAGTCAGTTCTATGCCGATCATCATTCCCCTGCCCCTGACCTCTCGTATTACGGCAGGATAGTCACTGCGGATTTCTTCCAGTCCGGCAAGCAAATAACTGCCGCTAACCGTTGCCCGCGCAAGCAGGTCTTCCTCCTTGATAACTTTCAAAGTAGCAAGCCCTGCTGCACAAGCCATCTGGTTGCCGCCAAAGGTGGAAGTGTGCAGGAAGGGAGCCTCGATTAAAGACTGCCAGACCTCGGGCGTTCCTACAAACGCGCCGATGGGCATGATTCCACCGCCCAAGGCTTTGGCCAAGGCCATGATGTCAGGCGCAACCTCTTCGTGGTCCACGCCGAACCATTTTCCCGTGCGGCCGATTCCTGTCTGAACTTCGTCTGCGATCAGCAGGGCTCCTGCTTGTGTGCAAAGTTTTCTTACCTCTTTAAGATATCCTGCGGGAGGTACAATGATGCCGCCTTCTCCCTGAATCGGTTCAAGAATGACGGCCGCGGTTTCTTCGTCCAGAACTTCGGCCAAGGAGTCAATACTTCCAAAATCAACATGTGTGAAGCTTTGCAAAAGCGGTTCAAATGGTTTGCGGAATAATTCCCTGCCTGTAGCCGTCAATGAACCGTAGGTCTTCCCGTGAAAGGAATTTTTGGCAGCAATGTATTTCTTCCTTCCCGTAGCAAGACGGGCGAGCTTCAAAGCGCCTTCGACGGCTTCCGTGCCGCTGTTGACGAAGAAGCTATACTGCAGGTCTCCCGGTGCGATTTCGGCGATACGTTCCGCAAGATCGGCCATAGGCCTGTTAAATAAAACCTCTCCGCACATAGGCATTGTGTCCAGGGCTTCCTTGACAGCCTCAACTACCTTGGGATGACGATGGCCGAGACAAAACATGCCGTAGCCGCCAAGACAATCTATAAACTGTCTTCCGGTACTGTCAGTTATTGTCCAGCCCTGCGCGGTTGTTTCCACGCTTGAAAGACCCATAAAGCGAAACAGCCGTGCCAGTGCTGGATTAACGAATTTTTCATACTTGCCGATGGTTTCTTCAACATACATGGCCTTCACCTCTGTGTTTCATTTATAATCCTGTATTTCGATCAGAATCAGTTCACAATTGCCGAAACGGAAACAAATTTTATGCCGCTGTCTTTGACCTCCTGGAAAACTTCCGCCCAGGCGCGGGCTGTTGCCGGCCTGGCGTGACAGATGGCTACGGCGCTGCCCGTTTTGTCTGCCAATGCAGCTGCCGACCAGATTTGCTTTTTAATTTCTTCAACATCGCTGCTGTTGTCTAAAAATCGCTGATTTCTTGCACTCCTTACGCCCATTTCACCTGCAACCACGTTGCCTATTGACTTGGCATGGGTATTGCTGTCGATGAAGTAAAGCCCTTGATTTTTTACTTCTTCAAGTACAGCCTTCATTGTTGCCCTATTTGATGTTGCTTTGGAGCCTTGGTGATTATTTACGCCGCTAATGCCGGGAAGGCTTGCTAACGCTTCCCTTGTGAAGGCACGCGCTTCGTCCCTTGTCATGGCCACCGTGACCATTTTACCCTCAGAGGCCGCGGCCGGATTAAGCGGTTCCATCGGCAAGTGCAGCATTGCTTCCCTGCCGCTGCTCTTAATCAAATTCAAGGCCGCCTTACTGTTTTTCTTAAAAGGCAGTACCGCAAATGTCATTTTCACGGGCAATTGCGCAAGTATACGAACCGGCTCGAGGTCATAACCGCAATCGTCAATAATTACTGCCATGTAGCCGCTGTATTTTTTTTGCTTGGCCATGGAGAAAAGCGTTATTTTATCGATTACGCATTTAACTTCCTGTTCTCCGGCCTTGCCGTATATTGCAATTTCAAGCTGAAGAGCGTTTGCGCCTTTATGGCTGGAGCTTTCACGGGAAACAACGAAAAGGTTTTCCGCCTTAACCTTGCCCGTAAGCCAGGAT
>JAAYIB010000120.1 GCA_012744295.1 Acholeplasmataceae bacterium | reverse complement strand
TCTCCATACTGGCTCAAACCTTAGGAAGATTGGTGAAGCTTCTTTGCAGGTCTTCGTCACTCGGAATATAGTCAACCATGCTTTTCGTATTGAAGGAATTGTAGGCGGTCATATCAAAGTAACCGGTGCCGGTTAACCCGAACAAAATCGTCTTGGCTTCGCCGCTTTCCTTGCAGCGGAGCGCCTCGTCGATGGCGGTGCGGATGGCATGGGCCGATTCGGGGGCCGGCAGGATTGTCTCCTGCTTGGCGAAAAGTACCGCAGCTTCAAACACCTTCGTTTGTTCAACGGAAACGGCTTCCATGTAACCGTCGTGATAGAGCTTGGACAGGATCGGGGACATGCCGTGATAGCGAAGGCCGCCGGCATGGCTGGGCGAGGGCATGAAGCCGCTGCCGAGCGTGTACATCCTGGCAAGTGGTGTGACCTTGCCTGTATCGCAGAAATCGTAAGCATAGACACCGCGGGTGAAGGAAGGGCAGGAAGCGGGCTCTACGGCAACGATTTTGGGGGAAAGCCTGCCAAGAAGCTTGTCCTGCATGAAGGGCGCAATCAAGCCGCCGAGGTTTGAACCGCCGCCGGCACAGCCAATCACGATGTCGGGGTATTCGTCAAGCAGCTCAAGCGCCTGCTTAGACTCGAGGCCGATAATCGACTGGTGCAGCAAGACCTGGTTCAGCACCGAACCAAGCACATAACGGCAGCCTTCTGTAGTCACGGCTTTTTCAATGGCCTCAGAAATAGCGCAGCCAAGACTGCCGCCTGTATCGGGGTCATTTGCCAGGATGGCGCGGCCGACGTTTGTCATGTTGCTTGGGCTTGGCACGACATTGGCGCCAAAGGTTTCCATGACGATTTTTCTAAAGGGTTTCTGCTCGTAGGAACATTTGACCATGTAGACCGTCAGCGGAAGGTTATAGTAGGAGCAGGCTTCCGCCAGAGCTGTTCCCCACTGGCCCGCGCCGGTTTCAGTTGTCAGGCTGGTCAAGCCCTGCTCTTTCGCATAATAAGCCTGGGCAATAGCTGAATTCAGCTTGTGGCTGCCGGAAGTATTGTTACCCTCAAATTTGTAGTAAATTCTGGCAGGCGTGTCAAGTGCTTTCTCCAGATTGAACGCCCTGATAAGCGGCGAAGGACGGTACATTTTGTAAAAATCCTGGATTTCCTCCGGGATGTCAATGAAGCGGGTCTCGTTGTCCATTTCCTGTTGGGCCAGCTTCTCGCAGAAAACGGGATACAAGTCTTCCGCCCTGACCGGCTGCAGCGTTGCCGGATTAAGCATGGGATCTGGTTTTTCCTTCATATCCGCGCGCAGATTGTACCATTGTTTAGGCATTTGCTCCTCGGTTAAATAGAGTCTGTGGGGTATTTTTCTTGACATTTTCAAGGCCTCCCTTATGCAAATAATCTTAATAATTGATTTGAAAATAAAAAAACTTCTGTCACAGTATCTCTACTGAGACAGAAGTCTGAAAAACTTCTGCGGTACCACTCAATTTGGCTTGCGCCCTCTTTTTCCATATACTGACATATATGCTCCCTTGGTAACGGGCGGAGTTCCCGTCGGGCATTACTAAGCTTCAAAAGCTTTTCTTCCCACCCTCATAAGTCCATTCAATGCGGCCGTTATTACTGCAATCACAGCGCCTGCAGCTCTCTGAAAATAAATAACCGTACCTACTATTCTTATTCTTAGGTTTACCTTTATTGTTAGTAATATATTACTATTGTGCAACATTGTCAATGTTTTTTTGTGATATGTTTTTTACAGAATGTGAAGTATAGTGCTTTTGATGCATGGCAAACAACCAATAAGATGTTTTTGTCTGAAGTTTTATGTGCGAAAGCACGGTAATAAAATTTGGGTGCATGAAAAAACACTGCTCAATATAAGAGAAAATTCAAAAAATAGAGGATTTCCGGCTAATTAAAGAGAATGCTATCCACATAAAAAGAAGATATCTTTTTAGTGGATAGCATTCAACTTTTTCGGTTGCGGGCGATTAATATTTTGGAAAGAAACAAGTTGAAAGTCTGGGGTGAATTTATTATGCCGAAGCTAACGACAAAACAGTCAATTTTCTTAGTTATAGGGGTCATAGTCATCGGTCTTGCCTGGTTCTTTTGGCGACAGCAAACCAATAAAGTGCCGGAAGGGTTTTTAGTTGCCGGGGGCAGAATTGAAGGCAGGGAAGTCAATGTCTCATCAAGGGTACAGGGGCGAGTGCTCAAATTGCTTGCTGATGAAGGCAATGCCGTCAAAAAGGGCCAGATACTTGCAGTGCTTGACTCCGAGCAAATACAGGCACAGGTTATTAGCGCTCAGGAAAATTTGAAAGCAGCTCAATTGCAAAACGAACAGGCCGGATATGACCTGGATTATACGAGACGCAATTCTGACGCTGCAATATTATCGGCAATGGCTTCGGCAGAGAATGTACAGGCGCAACTTGAAAAGGCCAAAGCTGTCAGGCAAATTGCAGAAAGCAATTACCGGCGTTATTTGAAACTATACCGGGACGGTGCCGTTTCCGCCAGGGAATTTGACAGCAAAAAATTGGATTATGACAGCAGCATGGCCGATGTAAATGCCGTGATCCAACTGCATGAAGCGGCAAAAGCCAATCTGGCAGCGGCACAGTCTTCGAAAATTGCAATAGAGATAAAGCAAAAACAATTTGAAGCAAGCCAGGCCAACGTTGAAGCTTACCGAGGCAAACTTGCTGAATTGCTGGCTAACCAAAAGGAGCTGCAAGTGCAGTCGCCGGTTGACGGAACAATTATAACCAGGCCCGTGGAAGCAGGGCAGGTAGTCAATGCGGTTTCACCTCTATTCGTAATAATTGACCTGCAGAACATTTATATGAAAATCTATATACCTGAGCAGCAAGTGGGCAAGCTTCGTCTTGGCAGTGAAGCGCGCATATATGTCGACGCCTATCGCGATAAATATTTTGCCGGCAAAGTAACGAGGATTTCTGACCAGGCGCAGTTTACGCCGAAGAATGTTGAAACAAAGGAAGAAAGAGTAAAACTTGTGTTTGCCGTAGAGGTGGCTGTAGAAAACCCGGATGGGCTTCTTAAACCGGGTATGCCCGGTGATGTCATTTTGCGGTGGAAAGAGGATTTGCCATGGATGAAATTAAATTAGCAAAGGCAGATACTGATGAAAAAACACCGGCAATTGTTTCGGTGAAGAATGTTTCTAAAATATATAAGGGGAAGCCGCCGACCGCAGCGGTTTCTGATCTGTCATTAGACATTTTGCAGGGAGAAATATTTGGATTCATCGGGCCGGACGGAGCCGGAAAAACCAGTATTATTCAAATGATGACGGGAGTCGCAGACGCCACTGCAGGCGCAATAAGTGTTGCCGGCTTTGATCCCTCGACACATTCTGATGAAATAAAAGACATCATTGGTTATATGC
>JAAYIB010000015.1 GCA_012744295.1 Acholeplasmataceae bacterium | reverse complement strand
TCTTTTCGCACCAACTCCTCCAGCATAGCTCGGGAAGCCTGCATCTTTTTAAGCGCTCTTTCCGGCAGAACCAGCGGCCGTCCCTGCCGGGCAACCTGTACAAATTTTTCCAGCGTGAGGCTTTCACCGTCAATTTCCAGGGGTACAGTTTCTTGCAACGGCACAGTCTGAACAATCATCTTTCGGCAGCCTCCTCCGCAAATAAAAAAGGAGCACGGAATAATCCGTTGCTCCCTTGTGCCTGACATCTATGAGCACGAACTTACTTAAATAATACCCTCTCCCCGTTTACCTGTCAACATTTGCGAGCGCTCATCCAGGCATTCCGTAAATCCTCTCCAAAAACTGTCCCAAATATTTCCAACAAGCTGATTTGGAGCTTCAACCGTTGACAAGCTAATTTTAGGCATATTCACTGCCCAAAAGCAAACGATTTTGCTTGATGTTGCTCTTAGCAATGCTGTCCTCCTCGCTGCCGGAGATCAGGCTTGAGCTTTAAGCCCTCCGCCGGGCTGCCCTCAACACTCGCCATCCATGGCTTAAGACTTAAGCGGCCCGCCTCCCTAGTTCTGCAGTAACCCAATAAGTTTAATTCAAATAAAGCCTTGCAAATAGTAGTTCGCAGGGATTTTTTTTGTCAAGTTATTAGATAATTATAGTTGCTAATTGTTGCTAATTATGGTATAATGCTTCGCAGATAGAGGTGTTGCCATGAATCTACAAGTAGGCATAAGCAATGGCCGACGTTATCTGGCAATCGTTCAAGGCTACAGAGATCCTGTGACCAAAAAGGTCAGGCACAAAACAATCAAATCCTTGGGATATCTTGACGAGCTCAAAAAGCAGTACCCGGATCCTATTGCCCATTTCAAAGCCGTCGTCGAGGAGATGAACAAAAAAGCGGCTTTGGAAAAGCAGCCGGTAGAAATCAGCCTCGATCCGCAGGAAACTCTGACGGAAAGCCAAGCCAACCGGAAAAATATTGGTTATGCCGCACTCAGCAAACTTTACCACGAGCTTGGCCTTCATACTTTCTTCTACAACAACTCCAGAGCGTTTAAGTCTGAATTTAACACAAACAACATCATGAAGCTCCTTATTTTCTCCCGGATCCTTGCCCCTGCCTCCAAGAAAAAACATACGAGGAGAAAGACCGCTATTTTGAGAACACCGATTTCTCACTGGACGACATCTACCGCTGCCTTACGCAGGTCGTCACTTTTAAAGACCGACTGCAGCTGCATCTACACCGGCAGATGAAAGCTAAGTTCGGAAGAAGCACCGAGTTGGTCTACTACGATGTCACCAATTACTATTTCGAGATCGACAGGCAAGATGAGATGAGAAAAAAGGGCGTGTCCAAAGAACACCGCCCGGACCCCATCGTGCAGATGGGGCTGCTCATAGACACCAAAGGCATCCCTATCTTATATGATCTTTTCCCGGGTAACACCAACGACTGCGAGACCCTGCTGCCAATTTTGGACAGAGTAAAAAAAGATTATGAGGTCGGCCGCATCATTGTCGTCGCGGACAAGGGGGTCAACACGGCGGACAACATCGCCTTTAACCTTGCCAAAGGCGACGGCTATATCTATGCGCAAAGTGTGCGCGGCGGGAATAAGGAGCTAAAAGACTACGTCCTGGACGGATCCGGGTACCGGCAGGTAAGCGATGATTACAAAATCAAGTCCAGGCTGTATCCGCGCGAAATTGCCGTCAGCAATGCCAAAGGGGGCAGAAGCAAAGTCCGCATTGACGAAAAGCAGGTCGTGTTTTACAGCGCCGACTATGACCGCAAAGCAAAGGCCGACCGTGAACCGGCCCTCTTGAAAGCCCGGGATCTGGTAAAAAACCCTTCCAGATACAACAAGGCCACCTCCTACGGTGCAGCAAAATATGTGAAAAACCTTGTTTTCGATCCGAAAACAGGCGAGATCATGACCGCAAAGCAGAAGCCGGTATTTGATGAGGATAAATTGCGGGAGGAAGAAAAGTTCGACGGCTACTATGCCATTGTCACCAGCGAGTGGAAGAAGAAAGACGAAGAGATCATCGAAATCTATCGGGGGCTCTGGCGTATCGAAGAGGCGTTCAAGGTCACAAAAAGCGACCTTGAAGCTCGCCCTGTTTATCTTTCGCGCAATGACCATATCCAGGCGCATTTCCTTGTCTGTTTCGTCGCGCTGGTCATTGTCCGTCTGTTGGCGCTACGGCTGGGTAACAAATACACGATCCCAAGGATCGTGGAAAGCTTGAACAAAGCATCGGGAAGCTTTCTTGAAGAAAACTGGTACGTTTTCGACTATGCTGATGAGATCACAAAAGCGATCACCGAAATACTTGGCGTGGATCTTAGCCGCAAATACCTTAGAGTAGGGGACATAAAAAAAATTCTGGGAGCCACGAAAAAAGCCTAAATCTGCAACAACTTTTTGTACCATAAAAAAAGCCTCCAAGCCCTTACTACATAAGGCTTTGGCGGCTTTTTTAAATGCGGTTGCTGCAAAAGTCAAGATACAGCGTTCCCTGTCAGCAGGGAACGCCTTTTTGTGTACAGGCAGGTTTATATTTCCCGGGGCTTGCAGATGATCTCTTTAACCCTGGTGTCAAAGAAGTGGTTGGAATGGGCGGGGACGATAATAACGGCCGTGTCGGCTCCTCTGCCGGAGCCGCCTACGGCGATAATCTCTCGGCCATAGGGAATCAGCCCCGCGTCGAGAGCCATCACCCTAGTTCTGCAGTAACCCAATAAGTTTAATTCAAATAAAGCCTTGCAAATAGTAG
>JAAYIB010000014.1 GCA_012744295.1 Acholeplasmataceae bacterium | reverse complement strand
CAGTACAGCCGTTAAGCTCTTTACACCGTTCCAGGCTGAATAAAAAAGCAGGTCGACTTTTTTGCCGTAATTTCTTGCAAAATCTTTATCCTTCCTAATTGGTCTGTCTATCCCCGGCGAAGAAACTTCGAGATAGTACTTCTCTTTAATAGGATCCTTTTCATCCAGCAACTTGGTCAATCTCTCGCTTACATACTGGCAATCATCAATTTCTATGCCGCCCGGTTTGTCAATAAAAATTCTCAAATACCAGTCCTTCTCCCTCACGTACTCAATATCGACGAGGTCAAGGTCAGTACCTTCAATTATGGGCAAAACAAGAGCCGCAATCAGCTCTTCGCGCAATTCCTTCTTCATATGTGTCACCCCAGACAAAATATAATTCTTAAAAAGGCCCCTTTGTAGACAAAAGAGTGGGTCACAAACCCACTCTCCGCTAAAACATCATAATTTACCTTTATATATTATAACATCTTATAATAGTTAATTCAAGTATTACCGATATTATCAGAAGAGCCCTATTTGGTCATTCTCCGGTAATTCATCCAAGGTCCCGTGTGCGGCCAGCGCCTCTATTGCAGATTTTGGGATGCCGGAACGATTTTTCAGATCCTCCTGAGAGATGAATGGATGACCCGTTCTTGCTCGTGCAATACTGTCGGCCGCGTTTTCTCCGATTCCGGCAAGCGCGTCTAAAGGGGGCAGGATGCCCTTTGACGTGATTAAGAACCGGTGAGGATCGGAAGCGTAAAGGTCAATTCTTTCAAATTCTATGCCACGGCTAATCATTTCTATTGCCAGTTCCATATAGGTAACAGTGTCTTTATCGTTTGCTTTGGCTGTATTTCCCTGTGCGTAAACATCCTTAACGTACTTTTTCATGTAGTCACTCCCTTTAAATACCAGGGAAGCATCAAATTTTGGTGCACGAACTGTGAAATAAGCCGCATAAAATTCCTTGGGATAATGCACTTTGAAATATGCAATCCTGTAAGCCATCATAACATAAGCAACGGCATGTGCTTTCGGAAACAAATACTGTACTTTATGGCATGATTCGATATACCAGGAAGGAACTTCAGCTGCCTTCATGCTTGCCAACAATTCCGGCTCGAGGCCAAACTTATAAGCATTCCCCTTCCGGCATGCCTCCATGATCTTGAAAGCCTTGCCAGGTTCAACCCCTTTTGCGATTAAGGAGGTCATAATATCATCACGCGTTGAAATTGTGTCGGTTACCGGTATTCCGGATTTAATCAGCTCCTGTGCATTGTTGAGCCAGACATCGGTCCCATGCGAATAGCCGCTGACTCGGACGACATCACTGAAATTACGAGGTTGGACATCCTTAATCATTTGTCGGACAAAGTGTGTACCGAATTCGGGAATTCCAAAGGTGCCGACGTCACTATTGAGTTGTTCAGCGGTAACACCGAGAGCCTCCGTCGATGAAAAAATAGACATGGTTGTCTCATCGCCAAATGGAATTGCTTTTACCGACAAACCCGTTAAATCTTCGAGCATGCGAATAACCGTCGGATCGTCATGGCCAAGAATGTCGAGCTTGACAAGGCGATCATTAATAGAGTGATAGTCAAAATGTGTCGTAATGGTCCCGGAATTTCTATCGTCTGCAGGATACTGCACGGGTGTAATGTAGTGTATGTCCATATCACGCGGAACAACCATAATGCCTCCGGGGTGCTGCCCGGTGGTGCGCTTAATACCCGCAAAACCTGCTATCATTCCTTCGACAAAAGCGTTGCGCACTCCGATTCCCTTGCTGTCAAAGTACTTTTTAACGAATCCGTAAGCAGTTTTATCGGCAATGGTGGCTATAGTCCCTGCGCGGAAAACGTTATCTCTTCCAAAAAGATCTTCTGTGTATTTATGCGCCAATGGCTGATAAATTCCCGAAAAGTTCAGGTCTATATCCGGGACCTTGTCTCCGTTGAAACCCATAAAAACGGCAAAAGGTATGTCATGTCCGTCTTTTGTCAGCCAACAGCCACAATTGGGACAATTCATGTCCGGCAAGTCAAAGCCTGAGCCTACACTGTTGTCTGTGATAAAGCTGCTGAACCGGCAATGCGGACATCGATAGTGCGGCAGCAGGGGATTGACTTCAGTGATTTCAACCATGGTCGCAACCAGGGATGAACCGACCGAACCTCGTGAACCAACAAGATAGCCGTCATCAAGAGATTTTTTTACAAGTTTGTGCGCAATATAATACAGAACCGCGAAACCATTGCCGATGATTGCCTTTAGTTCCATTTCCAATCGTTCTTTAACAATTTCCGGCAAATTTTCTCCATACCACTCATGCGCACGCTTATAGGTCATTTCACTTATTGTCTGCTCGGCTCCGGGAATTACCGGTGAATATAGTTGGTCCCTGTCGGGGATTGGCTTAAAATGTTCGATCATGTTATTGACAAGGTTAGTATTGGTTACGACCACCTCAAAAGCCGCGTCCGTTCCAAGGTAAAGGAATTCTTCCAGCATCTCTTCTGTTGTGCGCAAATAAAGCGGTGCCTGATAGTCGGCGTCCGTATAACCTTGACCGGCTTGCAGAATCCTTCTGAGCACTTCGTCCTGCGGATGCAAAAAATGCACGTCACAAGTTGCTACGACAGGTTTTCCGAGCTTTTTACCCAAATCATAGATTCTTTTGTTGATTTCTTCAAGATCTTCACGGGTATTAAGCCATGGATAGTCGGCGCTCCTCAGTAAAAACATATTGTTTCCTGTTGGTTGAATTTCTAAATAATCATAAAATCCCGCAATTTTTTCCAATTCTTCTTCAGACTTGTTATCAATAATCGCCTGATATATTTCACCGGCTTCACAGGCGGAACCGACTATCAGTCCTTCCCGGTATTGTTCAAGCAATTCTCGCGGCAGTCTTGGCTTTTGTTTTGCTATATATTTTAAATGTGAAATAGAAATTAAGCGGTATAAATTTCGCAGCCCTTCAGGGTTCTTAGCCAGAAGAATTATGTGAAAAGAACGTTTTGAGCTTACTGTCGGCAACAGATACCCCTCTACGCCGAAGATCAATTTAACGTCACTGTTTTCTACTTCGTCGTAAGCGAAAGGAAAGGCCTGTACAACTCCATGGTCCGTTATTGCGATAGCCTGATGCCCCCACTTTTTAACAGTTTTCATAAGTTCCTTGATAGGAGTAACAGCGTCAAGTCGGCTCATTTTAGTATGACAATGCAGTTCGACTCGCTTAATTTCTGCAAGATCCAGACGCTCGGGGCTTTTCTTCATGCAGATGCCAATAGGGTTGAACATAACGAGCTCGTCGTTTTCATATCTATCCGGTTTGACATTGCCATAGCAGCGCAAAAGCATGCCCTTTCTTAATTTTTGCTTAAAAACATCACATTCTTTTCTGGCGTTAACTTCACCGTTGCCGTCATCCTTGCGTCCGCCAAAACGTATTTTAAGCAAAAGACCGTTAGTTTCATCCGTAATTGACAGCTTAAGAATTATTGCCCCAGTACGGAGTTCTCGTTCGTCAAACGCAACAAGGCTGCCTTCAACCGTGACTTTGTTTTCTTCCTCACACACTTCTGCCAGGGCTCGAGGCTCACCCTTCACGTGTTTGCCATAAATCAATTCGTTTTCATTTTCAGCAGCGACTTCAATATGATGTTGATTCTTCGCCTGAGCAGCAAATTCGACTACATCGCAGTCAGTGGCATAGATATTTTCATCAGATGCAGACAGGACGACGCTGATTCCTTGCATGCCCAAACATTCACTTAATATCTCGCCGAGCAGTCTGTCAAGCTTCTTTTGCTCTGCGTGTTTTAGGATGTTTTTTCCGGTAAAAACAATCTTAAGGCTTGTATCGGCAAAACCCCATTCGGCAGCACGCAAAAGAGGTGCCGCTTCAGAGCACCTCGCACGAACTTGAGCTATTATTTCTTCTTTTTTTTCTATGATCAATGCTTCGGAAATGACAGGCGTCGGCAGTGTGATTTTATTAATTTCTACCGCGTCAAGCCCACATATGTGCCGCAGCGAAGACGATACTTTTTCCAATAAGCCGGCAGGAAGGTCACTATATGCGTGATACTCTATTGTCAGCTTTTTGGTGGCGGCATCAACAAAAACTTTTTGCAGCCGTATGTTTTCAAGCAATTGCATTTCTTTTTTTTGAAAGCCTTGACCATTCAGAAAAGCAAAAAAGTGACTTACATCAGGGCTAATTGCAAATATCTCTTTCACGCTTTCCTCCCTATTAGTTTACTGCATGTCCTCCAAAGAAATTACTCCGTCTATTGCCTGCAAACCGGCGATAATCTGATTGGTGTTAATGTCTTTATTGATTTTTAGATACATTTCAAGAGAAACTGTGTCGTGAATTTCATTGTTTTTCAGATTGACACTGCGAACCTTGATTTTTTTATCAGTAAAATAAGCAAGGATTTCGTTTACAGCATTGGAATTGTTT
>JAAYIB010000004.1 GCA_012744295.1 Acholeplasmataceae bacterium | reverse complement strand
CCAGATCCTCGTTCGCAGGAACTGCCAACTCAAGCTTCCTTTGGTTCCACAAGATATTGCCCTTTTTGTCAATACGGATTTCTTTCTTTTCCTCAAAAGCTGTACCCGCTCGCTGCCAGTCTGCTTTGCCCGCAATAATGGCGTCAATCGCCTCATGCGCGTTTTTAGACCGGCCGCGCAGGTCGAGATGCATGGCCTGCGGCTTCTCCGCCGGCGGCTCCGCGACTTTCCCGTTACTATCCTTTCGTGATGCATAAAAGTAGCCGCCGAAAATCGTTGCTATGGCTAACAATATGAGCAAAAGCACGAATCCCGTACCGCGTGACCTTCTTTTAACTGATTTTCTTGCCATTCAAGCCTCCAGATTGTTCAGGCGCGAGGATGTGCCTTTTCATATATCTTGCGCAGACGATTGTTAGTCAAATGAGTATAGATTTGTGTCGTCGAGATGTCCGAATGTCCCAGAAGCTCTTGTACCGAACGCAGGTCGGCGCCATTATCAAGAAGGTGGGTAGCAAAGGAATGCCTGAGCGTATGCGGCGACAAGTTTTTTCTTATCCCCGCCCGACTGCCGTAATCCTTGATTATTTGCCAGAATCGCTGGCGGGTCATGCCGTTTCCGTAAACTGTAAGAAAAAGCGACTTTTCAATTTTATTGCCGTCATGCAAAAGGCATGGTCTGACAGACGCCAGGTATTTCTCGAGATAGCCTGCGGCAACGCTGCCAAGAGGTATCAATCTTTCTTTGGAACCCTTGCCGAAGGCCAATACATATTTCATGTTTAAGTTGATATCTGTTACCTTCAAACTTATTAACTCGGAAACACGCATGCCGGTGGCATAAAGCATTTCCAACATCGTTCTGTCCCTGAACCCTTCAGCATTGGAGAGTTCCGGTGCGGCAAGAAGTTTCTCGACTTCGCCTATGGTAAGCACCCGCGGCAGTCTCGTGCCCTTGTTGCCAGCCTCTATTACCTGTGCGGGGTCCAGCTCGATGTAGCCCTCAGCCGCCATAAAGCGATAGAAGGACTTAAGAGCCGCCAGCCTGCGTGCTATGGTCGATGCGGCGAACCTCTTATTCTTCAGAGTTTGCAGATAGGCAACAATATCCAAACGTTTTGCCAGACGCAGATCTTTGTCCACTTCTGCGCGAAACAGCTCCAAATCCTTAATGTATGCGGTCCTTGTGTTTTGTGCGAGTCCCAGTTCAACGGTCAAATATTCATGAAATAATTTGATGTCGGTTTCCGTCATGGCAGCCTCCCTAAAAAGAAAGGCAGCACTAATTGTGCGCCTTTCTTTGCGTTATTCCTTCTTTTCAGCGAACATTACCTGGACTGCGGCAACCGGAGCAATTGTTGAAATGGCATGCTTGTAGACAAGCTGCTGCTTGCCTTCGTTTTCGATTATGACGGTGAAATTGTCAAACCCACGTACGAGCCCCCGTATCTGGTAGCCATTTATCAGATAGATGACTACGGCCAGGCTTTCCTTCCTGACATAGTTTAAAAAAGTATCCTGCAAATTGATTGCCGTTCTTGTAACAGCTGTATTCAAGTTAAGCCCCCCTCATGCTGGAATTTCCTTAATAGTTTTATCTTACAGCAGATTAAATCTTTTCACAAGTAGCCGATACATCCGAGATGCTATTACTTCGTGGTCGCTGTCATCATCGAGGTCAAACCACTGGATGTACGGCATTTTTTTATACCAGGTTACTTGTCTTTTGGCAAAATTCCTGGTGTATTGCTTAATCTTGCCGATGGCTTCCTCCCGGGAAAGTTCGCCCTGCAAATACTGGACAGCCTGCCTGTAGCCTATGCTTTTCATTGACTGCGCCTCTTTAGGAACGTTTGCGGCAAGGAGGTCCTTAGTTTCCGTAAACAAACCCGCTGCAATCATCTCTTCTACGCGTTTGTCAATCCTTGCATAAAGCCGGGCGCGCGGCATTCTTAAACCAAACACAACAGCATCATAAGCAAGCTCGCCCTTGGCTTCCTGTGAAACCTGCTCGCCCTGTAGGGCTGTTTCAATCGCCCTTATTACTCGTCTTACATCATTAAAATGCAGCCTTGAGGCGGTTTCGGAATCAAGCTTCGCTAAACGCAGATGAAGCTCTTCTCTGCCACGGCTCTCGGCAAAGTGCTCAAGCTCCGCTCTTAGCTCAGTTTTCTCCCCGGTCTCGGCAAAAGCGTAATCTTCCAGCAGCGCCTTAACGTAGAGACCGGTTCCCCCGACAAGGAGCGGAATCTTTCCCCCGGCGTTTATGTCAAGAATAGCCTTTTCCGCCTTAATTTTAAAGTCGTACACGCTGAATTCCTGACATGGATTCAAGATGTCAACCAGGTGATGCCTGACAACTTTCAGCTCCTCCGCAGACGGCTTGGCCGTTCCTATATTCATTCCCTGATAAACCAGCATGGAGTCGCCGGAAATGATTTCCGTCTGCAGCTTCTGCGCCAGGCTAAGCCCGCACTTGCTCTTTCCGGTAGCTGTCGGTCCTATTATTACCGCTATTTTAGGTTTCATAACTTCATCTGCTCCTGATGCCAAACTTTATTCTGCTGTAGCGGCCGCCCGAGCTTTGCTCAAAACCAAGCCGCATCAGTTCCTTATTGCCGCGTTCCTTTACAACGACTCTGGGAGCGACTCGCAGGGCCTCGGACAGCAGTTCGTCTGTAAGCCTGCCATCATAAGCCAGCGGTCTGAGCGGAGTCATGTTTGATGATTGGCTGACCGGTCTTTGAAACATGGGATCAAAATAGACAACGTCAAACGCGTCATCTTTCTGCTGTCTCAAATAATCGCCGGCTTCCGCGTGAATAGTCTTGATTCGGCGCAGAGCGTCGCGAAGGGTGCCGTTCGCCCTTCCATAGTTCTGCAATCCCAAAGACACCACGAACCAAACCGTTAAAGAAGCTTCGACAGCAGTCACCGAACCCTCCGAGCCGCAGACATATGAGGCAACGGCTGCGTCTGCCGCCAGGCCCATCGTGCAGTCAAGAACACGGCTGCCTTTTTTCAGGGCAAGAGCCTGGCAGAAATTGTCCCTTTCTCCGGAATCAATCCTATCGATTCTTAGTTTCGCCATGCCGGGGTGAAAAAAAAGAGTTCCTTCACGGCTAAAAGCTCTCGGTCCTTCGTTTGTCGCTACAATCAGGGCGTCCAGGCAGTACTCCTCAAGCATGTCGGCCAGTGTTCCCTTGCGCAGCCTTGGCAGGTATTCCGTCTTTAATTCGTCCGCCCAGCGTCTTGCCTGGGCAGGAAGGCCCGGAGAACCGTTAAGGCCTACCGTTATGGCGATTTTCATGTTTTCACCTAAGTCCTTTTGAACATTTTGTACAATTCCTCGGAGGTAATTTGCACCATGCAGGGACGTCCGTGCGGACAAGTGAAGGGATGCTCCGTATTGAAAAGGTCCAAAATAAGGTTTTTCATTTGTCGCATGTTCATTATTTCTCCTGCCTTGATTGCTCCATGGCAGGCCGTAAAATAAAGGACTTTGCGCCTGAGGTCTTGAGGTGCAATGTTTTTCAGCTCCCCAAGCATGGTCAATATGTCTCCTATGAAGCCCTCCGCCTCGGAATCCTTGACATCTGCCGGCAGGCTGGAGATCCTGAGAGTGGTTTCACCTGCCGCCTCGGCATCAACTCCAAGTTCAAGGAAAGTTTTTCTATGTTCCTCCAGCAAAGAAATTTCCTGCGGCGTAAGGTCCAAAAATAAAGGCACCAGGAATTGTTGAGAAGGAATATTATCCTGTTTCCTGACAAGCTTGTCGTAAAGGACTCTTTCGTGTGCGGCGTGTTGGTCAATCAAAAAAAGGTCTCTTTCTGACTGGGCAACAATAAAAAGCCTGTTGATCTGGCCGAGGGGCCAAACCATGTCAACTCCCTCGTCCGTGCCGGTTAGTTCTATCGGCGTGGCATTGCTTAGCTTGTCCTGCTGCTCCAGCGTTTCCTGTACTTCCTGTAAAGGACGCGCCAGATAAGTCTTGCTGCTTTCAGCAACGCCGAGCGTGCCAAAAGCAGAAATCGAAGCCTGACCAAAAGTTTGCGGCTGCGTCTTCCAGATTTCTTGCTGTTCGCTTCCGTAGCCTTTAAAGCGGCCTGCTGCACCCAAGAGGCCTCTGTCATCTGCCTTTTCGGCCTGAAAGCCATGAGATGCTTCCGCAGCGCTGAGGGGCTTGCTCAAAGCGTTTACAAGCGCGTGATAAACAGTCCGGTAAACCAGCCCTTCATCACTGAATTTAACCTCGCTCTTCTGAGGGTGCACGTTAACATCAATTGCCGCGGGATCAAGCGATATGTCTATTACCGCAAAGGGAAAGCCTGCCTTCGGTATTTGTGCCTGATAAGCGTGGTCAATTGCCTTTGACACCATTCTGTTGTTCACGGCACGTCCATTGATGAAAAGCGTCTGCCACTGACGAGAACCTTTCAGCAGGGTTGGCTTGCCGACGTAGCCTTCCACCTTGATACCGCTGTTCTCATAGCTGACACCAAGCAATTCGTCGGCAACTTTCTTTCCGTACAAAGCAGAAACAGCTTCGGCGAGCTTGCCGCTTCCGGTCGTATGCAGGACTGTCTTATCATTGCTTGTTAATAAAAACCGCACGTCCGGTCTTGATAAAGCCAGCTTGCCGACAACGTCGCCTATATAGCGACCTTCCGTACCTGTTGTTTTCAAAAACTTTCTGCGGGCCGGTACATTGTAGAAAAGATCTTCCACGGTAACGGTTGTGCCTATGGAGCCACCGGCGGGGAGACAGTCCAGCAACTTTCCTCCCTCGATAGTAAGAGCAATTGCCATTTCCTCGTCGGGCGTCCTTGTCAGCAGGTTGAACTTGGCCACTGAGGCAATGCTTGGCAGGGCTTCGCCCCTGAAACCTAACGTACTTAAACGTAAAAGGTCTTCCGCGCTGTCTATCTTGCTCGTGGCATGTCGCAAAACTGCAGCTTTTGCATCCGTTTCGGACATACCGCTGCCGTTGTCTGTCACCCTGATATACTCCGTTCCGCCCTCATAAATCGCAATTTCGATAAAGACAGCACCTGCGTCAAGCGCATTTTCCACAAGCTCCTTGACTACGGATGCAGGCTTTTCCACAACTTCGCCGGCCGCTATCTGATTGGCCGTGTTCTGATCGAGTATCCTGATTTTCGGCGTCATGACAGCAGCCCGCCTTCCTTCTTCGCTTCTTCCTGAAGCTGATAAAGCTTGTTCAAAGCCTCTAAAGGCGTAAAAGACATTATGTCTATCTCAAGGAGCCGTTGGCGCAGAGTGTCGGTAAAAAGAGAGGACTGACCGTCATCCGCTTTGTTTGAAGGTTTGCCGGTTTCTTTAACGGAATTGCGGCTTTCGCCGTCATAACCTGCAAGAATCTCTTCGGCTCTGAAAATTACTTTTCGCGGCAATCCTGCCAGTTGTGCCACGTGAATGCCATAGCTCTTATCTGCGCCGCCCGGAATAATCCTGCGTAAAAATACGACTTCCTTACCCCGCTCCTTGACTGCAATCGAGTAGTTTTTAACGGACGGCATGACTTCCTCAAGTTCGATCAGCTGATGGTAATGCGTGGCGAATAAAGTTTTCGACTTGATTTTTTCATTGATATATTCCAGTACCGCCTGCGCGATGCTCATACCGTCATAAGTGCTGGTTCCACGCCCTACTTCGTCCAGTATAATCAGACTGTCTTGCGTGGCATGACGAAGTATTTGCGCCACTTCGTTCATTTCTACCATGAAAGTGCTTTGACCTGTTGCCAGATCATCACTTGCGCCGACCCTGGTAAAAATTTTGTCTACCGGACAGATGCTGGCCGACCGTGCGGGAATAAATGAGCCGATTTGCGTCATAAGCACCAGAAGCGCTACCTGTCTCATATATGTTGACTTACCTGCCATGTTCGGCCCGGTAAGAATGATGGTACGTTGTCCCCCCGAATCGAGCCGTGCGTCATTAGGCACGAAGAGCTCACGCTGGAGAAGCTTTTCCACTACAGGATGCCTGCCATCCTTGACTATTATCTCACGGTTGTTGTTTAGCTCGGGCCTTGAATAATTGTTGTGATAGGCCGCAAAAGAAAGTGAAAGGACCGCGTCAATGTTGGCGATGGCGCGAGCGGTAGTTTGAAGGGCGGCCGTATTCTTCCTGACAGTTTCCCGGATTTCATTGAACAGATAATATTCGAGCTGCTCAATTTTTTCCTTGGCGCTTAAAATCTTGTTTTCAAATTCCTTCAATTCAGGAACGATGTAACGTTCGGCATTGACCAGTGTTTGTTTGCGGATAAAGGTGTCGGGAACGTGTCCTACGTTTCCCTTAGAAACTTCTATGTAATAACCGAACACCTTGTTAAAACCAACCTTCAGGTTTTTGATTCCGCTTTCTTCCTTGATTTTTAATTCAAAATTACAAAGCCATTCCTTGTTATTGCGCGCAATTGAATGGAGCTCGTCAAGCTCCTCGTTATAGCCGCTGCGAATCATGCCGCCCTCGCGCAGCGAGAATGGCGGCTCGTCCGCTATTGCCTCGGCAAGCAGCGAAAACAGCTGTTGATGGTTTGAAATCTGTGCATTGAAACGTTGCACGAATTTGGACTTGTTTTCGGCCAACAGGCTTTTGACAGCAGGCAGGACCGCAAGCGAGGCACGCAAGGCGGCCAGGTCGCGCGCGTTCCCCGAGCCGACTTCAATTCTTGCCAATATCCGCTCCAAATCGTAAACTTCCTTGAGCCTCGCACAAGCTTCCTGCCGCTGTCCGGCGTTATCAAGAAAAGACGCAACCGCGTCCTGCCGTTCAAGTATGCCTCCTATGTCTATCAGGGGACATTCCACCCACTGTCTCAGTCTTCTCGCGCCCATGCTTGTTGCCGAAAAATCGAGCACAGCGAGTAAGGTTCCCTGCTTGGTGCCGTCACGCATGTTTTTTACCAGTTCAAGATTTCTGATTGCCGTGCCGTCAAGATTCATAAACTGGTTGCTGTCGATTCTCACGAGATTGTTGATGTTGCACAGGTCCGACTTAACCGTCTCGTGCAGATAGGACAGCATTGCCTCAACCGTTCTGACGACAATTTCAGGGCAAACGTGCTCACGTCCGTAATGAAGTTCAAAGTATTTTTCCCCGGCTGCCTGCTCCTGATGGCAGCTGACAATTGCATTGGGCAGACGCTGCGCTATCTGCGGCAGAAGCCACTGCCATTCTGCTGCGTCCCGGGGAAGTACTATCTCGGAAGGCTGAAGGCGGCATAATTGCTCCCAGACAGCTTCAGATGCATCTTGACCCTGTGCCAGAAACCATAGGCTTTCACCGGTGGAAACGTCGGCTGCGGTCAGACATACCGAATCCTCGTCCTGCATGATACAAACCAGGTACCGGTTGTGGCTGCCTGCAAGCAATTGCTCGTTCAGTGCTGTACCCGGCGTGATAATTCTTGTAACCTCGCGCCTGACGATGCCCTTGGCTGCCTTTGGATCTTCGACCTGCTCGCAGATGGCAATCCGGTAACCTTTGCTGACAAGTTTGGCGATATAACCGTCGACGGCATGATATGGGACCCCGCACATAGGAATTCTTTCTTCAAGGCCCCCCGCCCTTCCCGTGAGCGTAATATCGAGCTCGCGGGACGCCTTCAGCGCGTCTTCAAAAAAAAGCTCATAAAAATCACCCAAACGGAAAAAAAGCAACTCACTCTCATGCTGTCTTTTAACTTCCAGATACTGCTGAACCATTGGCGTGTATTCGGTACTCATGCTTCCGCCGTTCCTTTCAAAAGCCATGTTTGTGCTGAATCTATCCTGACACTGACAAGTTCACCCGCCGTGTAGTTATGGTCTGCGGCCGGCCAGAGTACAAGCTTGTTCGAATCGGTTCTGCCTGACCAGACGTCACTCTTGTTCTGGCTGGGGCCTTCCGCCAAAACTGTCAGAGTTTTACCTACCAGCTTCCTGTTTCTTGCCAGGCTGCTGTTATTCTGCACTTCCATCAGCCGCTGCAAACGGGCTTTCTTAATTTCTATGGGAACCTGTTCGCCAAGCACTGCCGCGGGCGTCCCCGACCTTTTGGAATAAATGAAGGTATATGCCGCATCATAGCCTACCTCGCTTAATAAGGCCAACGTTTCCTCGAAATCTTCTTCAGTTTCTCCGGGGAACCCGACAATTATATCCGTAGTCACAGAAGCCTCGGGACAGTACTTGCGGATTGAGGCAATTAGCTCCAGGTACTTCTCACGTGTGTATCCTCTGTTCATTGCCTTTAATATTCTGTTGCTTCCGGATTGAGCCGGCAGATGGAAATGTTTGCAGATGCTGTCATGTTCGGCAACTGTCCTGACAATTTCTTCGTTCATGTCGCGCGGATGACTCGTCATGAATCTGATTCTCTCCACGCCCTTTATTTCGCTGCATTCCTTCAGCAAACGGGCAAAGGCGTTCTTTTCGCCCAGGTCCTTGCCATAAGAATTTACATTTTGCCCGAGCAGGGTAAATTCCTTGAAACCACGGTTTGCCTCGTTGGCAATTTCCGTCTTGACGGCTGCGATGCCGCGGCTTCTCTCCCTGCCTCTTACATACGGTACGATACAGTACGTACAGAAATTATTGCAGCCGTACATTATGGGAATCCAGGCGGAAAAGCTGCTCCTGCGCACCGCTTCGCCTTCGAACTCACTTTCCCCGCAGACAATCCCGTCATAAATTTTTTGCCCCTTTGCGGCAAGATGATCCGCAAAGATGGCTTTAAAGTTATTTACTTGTCCCGTGCCAACCAATAAGTCGATTTGGGGATATTTTTTCAGCAGCTTTCCGCCGTCTTTCTGTGCCATGCAGCCGGCCACGCATATGATCTGTCCCGGATGTTCTGCCTTAACGTGTTTCAGTTCGCCGATTTTGCCTAAAATCTTTTTTTCCGCGCTTTCGCGTACGCAGCAGGTATTGATAACTATCACGTCGGCATCATGGTAAGAAACCGTTTCCTCATAACCCAGGTCCTTAAGTTGTCCTGCGAAATGTTCTGCATCGGATTCATTCATTTGACAGCCGTAATTTAGAATGGTGTATGTTTTTGCAATCATGAAAAAACTCCTTGCTTAATTTGATTAGGTTTAATAAGTGAACCCACATTACTAATTATAAACGAGAAGACCTGATTAAACAAATATAACAAGGCTGCAAGCGCCTTGTTATATTTGTGTGGCTGATGCCTAAAGCAGCTCTGTTTCACCCTCTGCCTTAAAGCTGCGATATTTGTCATAGATAATGCGAAAAGCCGTTGAAATTGCTTTTTTGGCGCTGCCCTGGTACTTGCGGTCAAGAATGCGCTGGAAGGCTTCAGGTCCCTCGCTAAGGTTGTATCCTTGCAAAAGCTCTGAAACAAACTCGCGCGAGAGTTTTGTTGCAAGCGTACAGTCCGCCTCCACGATTACACCCGTCTCGACCTCGACTACCACAACGAGTCCGACGATTCGATACACCTCGGCCGCTGTTATGCCGACCGGCAGCTTTGCATACCCGGAAAAGAAAACTTTCTCACTTTGTTTTTCTGTAGTCAAGACGGCTGCCCTCCTTTTGAAGTCTTTCCTGTTTTGTTTGCCGGCCGCACCGCCAGGCTTTTTACGTCGATATTCACTTCCTTGACGCGCATTGCAGTCATTGTTTCCACCTTTTCCTTGATTTTAAGCTGTAAAATGCGGACAAGTTCAAAAATATTGGTGCCGTAATAGAGAACAATGTCGATATAGACAGTCATTCCCTTCACCGGGTCCGAAGGCCGTCTGACCTTGATATTGGTCACTTTTTCTATGCCTTTCAATTTGCCGACAATAATATTTATGATATCGATGACAACATAGTCCGAAACCACGAGTTTACCGTAATAACTGAAGGCAGGTCTTACAATTGATTTCTCTTCAGTCGGGCGGGTTGTCTTCCTGCGTGCAAACAGGTGATGCGGCAGGTCAATCAGAATACCGGACAAATGGGGTTTTAACTCCACCGTCGGTACCGGAACAATGTGCTTTCCTTCCTTCAGCCTTATTTGGCGGGCCTTGCTGATTTCATGCTTGCTCGCGATGTCCTGAATTCTTATAACCTTTACCGGTTCGGGCAAATCGAGACGTTGGCAGATTTTGAAAGCCATGTTGGCCGAGGTGCCTATAACCAGAACTCTTTCGATGTTAGCATCCCGCATGGCCTTTTTTACTGCTTCAACGTGCTCGGAATCGCTGAAAATCGCACGTTTTACTGCCTGTATTCTATTCTGTTCGCTTTTAGCCGAAAACCCGGCAAGAATTTTTGTTCCTTTGATTAAAAGGCCATCATCAATAATTGCTTCACTTTTATGTTCATGCGCAACTGCAAGAGCTCTGTGGCTTTTACCCGTTCCGCTGGGGCCTACGAATGCGACTACTTCCATGATGACCTCCCGGGAATTACTGCCTGTACTTATATTCTATCACAGATTTGACATCATCATACAAGACAAAATATTCGCCGAATAACCGCGGGTAACGTGCCTGTCCTCCGTGGAAGTCCGAACCTCCGCAGACAGTCAGGTTATGCTTCCCGGCAAGGTTCAGCCACCTTCTTACATCTTCACCGGAGGCTGATGGATGCCAAACTTCCAGGCCATCGAAAGAGAAATCAGCCAGCAATTCGTTTACAATCGATAAGGAGCTAAATTCGCTTGGATGCGCCAGACAGGCAATACCGCCGGCATCGTGAATCAGAGCGACGGCTTCCGCGGTTGACAGCTTCGGCTGCGGCATGTAGGCAGGTTTGCCTTCGCCGAGCAAAACCTCAAAAACCTTTTCGGTGTCAGCGAAATAGCCCTCATCGACCAGGGCTTTTGCCACATGCGGCCTGCCGTAAGCGCGGCCGAGCATTTCTGTCGGCGTTACTTTCACATTATAGCCAAGGCTGTGAACTTTGGCAATCATGTCACGCAAGCGCTTTTCACGTAAATTTCTGAGCTCTGCAATGCGCAAGTTCAAAGGCGCGTAGTCCGACCGGATATGATAGCCGAGAACGTGAACGGAGGCTTCGTGGAACTGTGTTCCCAGTTCGATGCCTGCAATTATTTTGACATTTCTGCCGGTTGAGCGCAGATACTCTCTCGCCGCCGCGCAACCATCGAGCGAATCGTGGTCGGTAATAGAGATAATGCCGATGCCGGTACGGCTCGCTGCTTCGATGATTTCCTGAGGAGTAAGCAATCCGTCCGAGTAAGTTGTATGAATATGCAGGTCGGCATGCATCTTACTGTTCCTTCATAAATGCGACCAAAGTTGCAACACCCATTCCCGTAGCACCCTTAGCCCACCAGCCGCCCGTTTTTTGCGCAGACGCCGTGCCGCCTATGTCAAGATGGGCCCAGGGCAAGCCTGCGTCCACAAATTCCTCAATGAAGAGCCCTCCCGTGATGACGCCTCCCGCCTTACCGGCACTGTTTACAAGATCAGCGGTTTCGCCCTTGATGGCCTCACGGCATTCGGGCAACGACGGAAGTCGCCAGAAGCTCTCTCCCGCTGTTTCTCCCGCTTTCGTCAAAGCCGCGGATAAACCGTCATCGTTGCTGATGATGGCGGCTGTTTCGTTGCCAAGCGCTACAATGGCGGCACCCGTTAACGTCGCTACGTCAATAACCTTGGCCGCACCCTGCCGACAGGCATACCAGACCGCGTCAGCCAAAACCATTCTTCCCTCGGCATCAGTGCTTACTATTTCAATCGTTTTGCCGTTTGCTGCGGCTACAATGTCACCCGGACGTGCCGCCGAACCCGACGGCATATTTTCCGCACAAGCCGCAATCGCCATTACGTTGCAGGGAAGAGCGAGCCTGGCAATGGCGGCAACAGCAGCTATAACAACTGCGGCCCCCGCCATGTCATCCTTCATTTCGCCCATGCCTTCAGCCGGTTTAATGGAAATGCCGCCACTGTCAAAGGTAATCCCTTTGCCGACAAATGCCGTCCATTTTCCGTCCTTTGCCCCCTGATACTTCAGCGTAACAAGCTTCGGTTCGGCATTCGAGCCTTTTGCAGCAGCGAGCAGGGCTCCCATAGACAACGCTTCCATTTCCGTCTTTCCCAATTCTTCAAAATTCAGCTGTAGCTTTTCCGCGATAAGTTTAGCCTCGTCAGCAATGGCCTGCGGCTGCAAAACGTTTCCCGGCCTGTTGACCAGATCGCGCGCCCAACACACGCTTTCCGACATAATTCTCGAATGAGAAAGAACCCGGTCTAATTTCGCGCTGTCTGCATAGAAACCTATAACCCCTTCAAAGCGTACGGGTGGTTTTGTTTTATACTCCGTATATTCATAAGCGCCAAGCAGCAAGCCTTCGGCCAGAGTCTCAAGAAATTCCTCTCCTTTTGCTTCTGCCTGTGGCAAATGCACACAGATGTTTTTGGCCGAAGACGCGGCCGTTATGGCGCGAAGGGCCTCTGCTGCTGCCTTACGCACTTTTTTTAAGGTTAATTCCGCCTCGCGGCCCAATGAAACAATTACTATTTTTTTAAGGCCATTTTCAGTTTCGTAAATGAAGTTTGTCAGTGCGCCAAAGTCAAGAAGCCTGCTGTCATTGCGAAAAATTTTCGCTGCCTTTTCCGCATGGGGAAAGTCCTTTGCAGCGGCGTCCTTGTCAGTTAAAAACAGAACCGCCGTATCGGCAGTAAAAAAATCGTTGCTACACGCTTTTGCCAGGGAAATTTTTAAGCTCGGTAAAGTTTCTTCTCTTAAAGTCATTAATGTTCTCCTTTTAGCTTTTTTACTGTGAATTGTTTAATTCGACAGAAAAACTCAAAAAACCTGCCTTCGGGCAAACGATATACTCCCCTTTTCGCTGTCACCCGAAAAATAATCAATCGGGGCCGCGCAAAGGGGAGTAATTAAACCGAACGGTTTTTAGCGATCTATATCAGATTGTATTTCTTGAACACAGCGCACATTTTTTCATTTTCCGCTTCCGACAAAGACACAAGCGGCAATCTGAGCGGGCCGGCATTTATTGGCGTCAGCATTGTCACCGCTTCCTTGACCGGAATGGGATTGGTCGTGACAAAAAGAGCTTTAGCAAGCGGTATCATTCTCGCATTGATGTCCATAGCATCCTTTACCCTGCCTTCCGCAAAAGCCTGCATCAGCTCCTGCAAAAGCTGGCCTCCCGTGTTGCTCACTACGCTGATAAGTCCTGACGCTCCAACGGACATGAACGGCAGAATCAAAAGGTCGTCACCGCTGTAGATTGTGAAGTCTTCCGGCAGCAAGGAATAAAGCTCAGCCGCCTGCGACACGCAGCCCGCGGCTTCCTTGATCGCAACGATGTTCTTAAAGTCCTTAGCCAGCCTGAGCACCGTTTGCGGACTGATGTTGGAGCTGGTCCGCGTCGGTACGTTATAGACGATTACAGGCAAATCGGTCGCTTCCGCAACAGCCTTGAAATGCTGGTAATAACCCTCCTGCGGCGGCTTGTTATAATAAGGACCGACCACCAGAAACCCGTCTACGCCAAGTTTGGCGGCTTCCTTTGTCAGTTCCACAGTTTCCATGGTGTTGTTGCAGCCTGTCCCGGCAATAACCGGCACTCTTTTGTTTATGCGTTCGACTACCGTACGGAATAATTCAAGCTTCTCCTCTTTGGAAATCGTGGGAGACTCACCGGTAGTGCCGCAAACAACCAATCCGTCAGAGCCGTTGTTAATCAGCCACTCGGCGAAATCTGCCATAGCTGCATAGTTAATGCCTCCGTCTTCATGCATAGGCGTTACCATGGCGGTGAGCAATCTGCCAAAATATGGTACTTTCATGTTAAACTCCTCCTCGTCTCTTTTCTGTTGAGAGCCAACTACAGGTTGAAAGCGTCATGAAGCGCAGTAACTGCGTCATTTAAGACTTCCTGGCCGATAATGGCCGAAATTGTCGTATCCGAGTCGACCATTTGCAGGATAACGATATCTTTTTCGGCAAGTGCGGCCACAAACTTTGCCATAATGCCGGGCACGCCGCGCATTCCGGAACCGACAACCGATACCTTGGCGCAGTCGGTATGTTTTTCATAGGAATAGCCAAGTTCTTGCAGCAATTTATCAGTTTTGTCAACGTCAAACATGAAAACAGAAAACATCGTAAGCTCCGGCTGCAGGTTAAGGCAGCCGACGCTAATGTGATTCTGCGCCAGTTGGTCATACAATCTTTGCCCGCAGGAAGCGTCGCTTGAT
>JAAYIB010000119.1 GCA_012744295.1 Acholeplasmataceae bacterium | reverse complement strand
GTGCCTTCTGCCATTCCTTCAGCAAGTAACCGTCTGCAAGACCCATGTCAAGGTGTGACCAGGGCAACGTTCCGTTTTCGTCTAAGACACGGCAGGCATAGTCTTGCGCGTCAATGCCTTCGTCCTTAAGCGCCTGCTTTAGATTTACAGCTTCTTCCGCTGACCGCAAAAGCGCTCGGGCCACTTTGCGCTCTCCTCTGGCAAGTACCGCCTGCAGGACGGTTTCCTTTAGTGATTCCGCCTGCACCGTGACATGCTTCTCTTTTTTGAACGCCTCAATCAGCCTGGCAAACCGTTTCTTCAAAACACCTACAGGCGCCAGCGGCTGCCACTGGAAAGGCGTGAAAGGCTTGGGTACGAAGGCGTTGACGCTTATGACAAGCTCTCCCTTGCTGCCTGCGGCATCCATCTTTTGCCTTACACGCACAATCATTTCTATCAGTTCGGTAATGTCCTGTTCTTCCTCGGTAGGCAGTCCGATCATGTAATACAGCTTGATATTCTTCATACCGGCGCCTGCGGCAAGTTCTACAGCCCGCAGAACGTCCTCTTCCGTTATACCCTTGTTGATAAGACAGCGGAGGCGCTCGCTGCCTGCTTCCGGCGCGATTGTCATTGTTCTCTGGCCGCTTGCCGCCAAGGCAGCAGCCAGTTCTTCGTCCAAAGTGTCGGCTCTCAGGGACGCCACGGTAAAGTCAATCTTTTCCTCGGTCAGAATTCTTGTCAATTCTTTGATTTCGGGATAATCAGATACTGCAGCACCCATCAGGCCGACTTTCCTTGTTTGTGCGGGACGTCTCCTGACTGCTGCCAGAACTTCTGCCAGTGCCCTTGCACGCGGCCGGCGGAAGCAATAACCCGCCATGCAGAAACGGCAATGTCTGCCGCAGCCTCTCGCTACCTCCACTATGTACATATTTTCAAATTCGGTTTCAGCCGAAATTATTTCCGAATCGCCGCGGTGTCTGTCCAGGTCCCTAACCCATTGCCGGGAAATCTTTGCAGGCACCCTTGAATCGTGTTCCATGGCAAGCAGCCTGCAACCCTCGTACAAAGGAGTATAAAAACGCGGCACGTAGACGCCGTCTGTTTTTGCCAGACGCAGCAGCAAAGTCTCTCTGTCAAGGCCCTGTTCCTTGGAAAGATAGACGGAATCAAGCACAGCCTGTATTGTTTCTTCCCCTTCGCCGATTACAAAGGCATCGGCGAAAAACGCCAGCGGCTCGGGGTTAAAGGTCGCACAAGGTCCGCCGATGATGACTATAGGTTCGTTTCCTTTACGCTTTTGCGCGTCAAGAGCAACCTTGCCCAGCTTCAGCATTGTCAAAAGGTTCAGATAATCCATCTCAAAAGACATCATTACGGCAATAATGCCAAAATCCGCCAGAGGCTTTTGCGTTTCCATGCTCAGGAGCGGCGTTTTGGTTTTTTCGTATTCCGGACGCAGCTTCTTCTCGGGCAGGAAAAATCTTTCGCAGGCCGTGTCTCCCCTGGCGTTTATTTCTCGATAGAGAATCTGCAGCCCAAGGTTTGACATGCCGATATTGTACGAGTTAGGGTAAAGAAAGGCCATAGGCCTCCTTGTTCCCCGTGCGAAAATGCTCCCGCCTGTTTCCTTTTCCAGTATGTCCTTGATTTTTTGTTTTATTTCCCAGCTCATTGTGAACCTCCGGTTAACTTGCTCGATATTACCATTATATAGGAAACGGCCCGCTTAGCAAAACTCTCTTGCTACGGTTTTGCCAAAGCCCGGTCAAACTCGTCTGCCACCGTCTTTAGAACCTTAAGGCGAGCGTGATATTTATCATTGGCCTCGACAACGACCCAGGGAGCAACGTCTGTCGATGTGCGGAAAAGCATCTCGTTCACAGCCTTTTCGTATTCTTCCCATCTGGAACGATTGCGCCAGTCTTCTTCCGTTATCTTCCATGTTTTTGACGGAGTGTTCTCCCTGTCCCTGAATCTTGCCATCTGCTGCTCTTTGTCTATCTGCAGCCAGAACTTAATAAGCACGATTCCCTCTCGTCGCCAGAGTTCCTCCGTTTCGTTGATTTCCCGATAGGCACGGCGCCACTCCTGCTCTTTCACCAAACTTTCGACTCTTTCGACTAAAACCCTTCCGTACCAGGTGCGGTCAAAAATTGTGATTTCACCCGGAAACGGCATGGCTTGCCAGAAGCGCCAGAGATAGTGATGCTGCAGTTCTGTTTCCGTGGGCTTACCGATAGGCACGACGCGATAGCCGACAGGGTCCAGCAAGGACGTCAGTCTGCGTATTGCTCCGCCTTTACCGCTGGCATCCCAGCCTTCGAAGGCAATAATTGCGGCAATGTCCTTCTTGGCAAGCTGAAACTGCAGTTTTTGCAGTTTTTTCTGGTATTCCTTCAGTTCCTCCTTGTATTCGTCTTTGGACACATTGAGCGAAAGATCAAATCCACTCAGGACGTCTGGTACTTTTTTTGCGTCTTCCTGCAGCCTGTAGTTCTCATCAGTCCGCTCGTCCTTCAGGGCTGTCTCAATTTCACGGCAGATTACCCCGAAGGCCTCACGCTGTGCAACCTGCAGGTCTTCGGCAGGAATGACGTACCACTTCGCTTTTCGCTTATCGGTAGCCTCAATAGTTTCATCGTAAATTTCGTAGCGGAGTTCGTACTCTTTTTCTTTGACATGATTGCCGTCAATTTTGTGCCAATCCTTGCCGTATGTTTTCTCCAGTTTTTCCAGATTCTTCTCCTGCCGCTCCTGCGAGATGTGTAAAAAGATCTTAATCAATAGATAGCCGCCGTCAGCAAGTTGTTTTTCAAAAACATTAACGTCTTCGGCATGAACCTTTAACTCGGCACCCTCTGATTTTTTTGCCGAGTCTGCCTTGTCTTCAAAAAGCCCGTAATACCAGCTGTTGTTGTAGATTGCAATCGAGCCTTGGGCGGGCAGTTCGGTCCAAAATCTTGTCATATAGGGAAGACCTTCCGTGCAGGCGTTTTTTTTCGCGGCCGACCGTACCCGGAAGCCTCTGGGGTCCAGGCCTGCAAGAACGCTGCTGATGACGCGGCCGCGCAAAGAAGCGTGCCACCCGTCAAACAGGATAATCACGGGTATGCCCTTTTCACGCAGCCGCCTCTGCAAACAGCCTATTCTCTCCAAAAGTCCTTCTTCGATATTTTCATATTCTTCCTTGCTGCACTTAACTTTCAAATCGGCTTTTTCCAACATATGCTTCACTCCCGTCACTGCGTCTCTGTGCCTTATTCGGCCTGACCGGTCCTGTTTCCTGCCAAAAAGGCTGCAGCAAATGCTGCAGCCTTTTAGTCAAAACTGTTCAGGAATTCTTCCATGCAGGCCGAGATCGCTTTCTTAACGGCGCGGCTTTTGCTGGCACCGCCAAACTTCCAGAAAGACACCGCCGAGGAAGAGCCTTCCTTCACGACCAACTGGTTAAAGATATAATCTTCTTTCTCGAGGTCCACACATTTCATCTTCATGCTTATTTCCGAGGCATAGGTCTGCGTGCCCACGACCACCATAAAGCCGTCTTCTTCTCTTTTTATCGGTTCAATCGATAAATAAATCAGCCTGTCTGCCCGTAAATCTTTGCCAACGGCAACAAGCTCCGACAAAACCGGAGCGTCATAGTTTTCAAACGGATTCCTTCTGACGGCTTGCGCCACCGTTTTTTCATCAAGCAAAACCACCTTGGTCGTTTTCTTGGGATATTTTTTCTTCATGGAGTCTTCTATTGCGCGCAGGGCAACTTTGCGTTCTTTTTCCTCCATGCCTGATTTGTCAATGGTTGGTATGACTGCCAGCGTGTAAGTGGCGGAAGAAGGGACAATGCCTTCTTTTTCATTTTGTTCATTTTCTGCGGCCGAGGCCGATGTCTGCAGAAAAAGCAATACCGTCAGTACGCAAAGCAGTGAAACAAGCTTTTTCATAAGAACCTCCCTCTATCTGAACTTTGTCTCAACGTAGATCCGGAGTCGTTTATATATCAGCATCGTTACAATGAAGCCGACTGCCGAAGTCAGGAGGCTTGCCGGAATATTTGCCAGAGCCACGCTCAGGCTGCCGATTACGCTCCACCAGGCCACTACGTAGCCAAGCAGGGTCCACATGGCGCCGATAAAGCAGGCAAGCGTTACGCGGAAGATTCCCGCCCTGGACGCGCCCTCGTAATCCGGATAAGCTCCCATGGCAATCATGCCGACCAGATAACCGGCGATCCCCTTAATGAAGAAGGACCAGAAAGTATAAGGCGAAAAGCCCATAAGCAAGTCATAGAAAGCAGAACCGATCGCCGCTCCCCAACCCGCGTAGACTCCGCCGAACAGGATACCGGCGGTAAAGACCGTGGCCGACCCGAGATGAACCATGGCTCCCGAGCCAAAGGGGATTTTTATGAAGGTTGCAAGAACGCAAAGAGCGGCCAGCATCGATATATAAGCGACATCCTTGACATTAAGGCGCCTGTCGGACATAATTTTGCACCTCGCTTTTTATTGAAAGTATACAACAAAGTCGGAATTATTACAAAAGGACAGTTTCAGTCCTTATTGCCCTGACAGGCTAAAAGGCCACCCTGTCAAGCATTTCCTCAAAAACAAGGCCTTCGCGAACGGGCAGTCCGGCCTGCAGCGTTGCCTCAATCGCCGCTCCGACAAATTCTCCTGCCTTCGCAAGAGCAAGGCCGAACCCTTCCTGACGCAAAAGCTTCCCTAAAAGCACGCTGGCAAAAATATCACCTGTCCCCGGGAATCTTTCGCCTATTCTTTTGTTTTTGCCGACATAGATGCAGCCCGTGGCTTTCTCATAGCCTAAATTAATCAGGTCATCGCCTGCAGGAATACCGGTAATTACGACTTTCTCCGGTCCCATCGCAGCCAAAAGCGGCAGCCAGGACAGAAGGTCCGTCCACACGACGCTGCTGCCCAGATAATCTTTTTTCAGCAAAAAGCAGGCTTCGGTATAGTTCGGGGTTATGATGTCGGCCACGGCCACAAGGCTTCTCATGTCGCTGATCAATTCCTGTGTTACCAGAGAATAAGGCTTGCCGTCGTCACCCATCACCGGGTCAACCAGCACAAGCTTTCCCTGACCGGAAAACTTGTGTATTACCTGTCTCGCAACGTCTACCTGTTCCACTGAGGCAAGATACCCCGTATAGACGCTGTCAAAGGCAAGGCCGTTCTTGCTCCATTGCTGCGTAAAAAGTTCCATTTCCTCCGTCAGGTTCCTGCAAACGACACCGGCAAAACCACCCGAATGCGAACTTAAAACAGCAGTCGGCAGCGGACATACCTGAACCCCCAGCGCTCACAAAAGCGGTATTACAACTGTCAGGGAACAACGCCCCACACAGGATAAATCGTGAATAGCGACTACCTTCTCCAGCATAAATCCAAGTCTCCTTTTATAAATATAACCGAGCGCATGCGCCGCTGTTTCTTCTTCAAACTTGCAGGCTATATTATAAGCTTTTTTTTCAACAAATTGCAAGCAAAAAGCACACGGAGGAAAGCTTTTGCACTAAGCTTCACCGTGTGCCTTTTTACTGAAAACTACAAAGAGCCGTCGTAGGGTTTTAAAGCCCTTGGCTTGCCCAGAATCTCGGCAAGCAAGATGCCCCTGCGCAATTCCGCACGTGACAGTGCGGTTTCCGCCCTCTTTTTTTCTGAAACAATTTGAGGTTTTGCCTTATTCTTAAGCGATACCCTGCTTTTTACCTGCTCTGCCTGCACTGCAGTTGGCGCTGCAAGCATCGGCCCCTCTTCAGGCTCTCTTTCGGGCAGGCCCCAGGTCAGCCAAAAGTCTTCGGCTTTTTGACCGGCGCCCGGTTTAGCGGGTCTTGTGTTTTGCGGGGGATACTCCCGCGGCTGCTCCGGCGGCGTCTTTTTCTTTTCCTGCCTGCGCAGCATGCGCGGCAGAATGAACATGATAAAGCCCCAGAATAGCAGTACTGAAATATTATCCATTTTTCCTCACCGCCGTCTTATTTTGTATGATCGACTTTGTGCGGATCATATTCGGGAGCTGCTTCCCCCAGCCCTTCCCTCATCTTCGTATCGGCAATGATGTTGTTCATGCGGTAGTAATCCATAACACCGAGGTTCCCGCTCTCCAAAGCCTTGGCCAGCGCTTTCGGGACTTCGGCCTGTGCCTCGACAACCTTTGCCTGCATTTCCTGCACGGCAGCCTTCATTTCCTGTTCTTTCGCCACGGCCATCGCACGTCTTTCCTCTGCTCTTGCCTGTGCTATGCGCTTGTCCGCCTCAGCCTGATCCGTCATTAATTCGGCGCCGATGTTGCGGCCGACGTCAACGTCGGCAATATCTATCGACAGAATTTCAAAAGCAGTACCGGCATCAAGTCCCTTTTCCAAAACGGTTTTGGAAATGTGGTCGGGGTTCTCCAATACTTCACTATGGTCAATCGAAGAACCGACACAGGTAACAATGCCTTCGCCGACGCGGGCAATGATCGTTGCTTCTCCGGCGCCGCCCACAAGGCGGTCAATATTTGCGCGTACCGTGACGCGCGCCTTTACCTTCAACTCGATACCATTTTTTGCTACGGCCGATACAAGCGGCGTTTCAATGACCTTGGGATTGACGCTCATTTGAACTGCCTCGAGCACGTCACGCCCTGCCAGATCAATCGCGCAAGCACGTTCAAAGGTCAGAGGGATCTCAGCCCTCTGCGCCGCAATCAGGGCATCAATTACCCTGTCGACGTTGCCACCTGCAAGATAATGCGCTTCAAGCTGATTGACATTGACAGGCATACCGGCCTTGTTGGCCTTAACCAACGGCAACACAATCTGAGAGGCCGGAACGCGCCTCAGACGCATACCGATCAGGTTGAAGATGCCGACGTCCACGCCGGCCGCCATGGAAGAAATCCAGAGGCCGATCGGCACGAAATTCAAGAAAAGAGCTATACCGAGAACCGCCAGAATTATAATCAAACCACTGCCAAACACTAAATCCAAACGCATTAAATCCAACTCCTTTTTTATTTAGATTGGTTTTTGCGCAGTTTTCTCCTGAACAAAAACCTTGTTGCCTTCGACCTTGTAAACGGATATTTGAGCGCCAGCTTCAATATATTCGCCCGAAGTAACCACATCTACTCTTGCGTCTTCAATAAGGGCTATGCCGGCCGGTCTCAGCTTGGTCAGGGCTTTGCCCTCAAGGCCAAGATACCTCGTCATGTCCGGCGTTCCGCTATAACCTTCGCTGTTCTGCTGTTTTTCTTTCAGAACGAACAGGTTCCAGGCAGGATTGGACGGCAGGTACTTAATGATCAGGGCGAAAATAGCCAGTGCCGCGACAATACTGACGGCAAGCCAATTTAAGGCGGCGACGTTTGCACCGAGCACGAAGTAGAAGCTGGCAAGAATGCTCAAGATGCCTGCTATGCCGAAAACTCCGAAACCGGGCACAAAGACTTCAAAGACCAGTAAACCCACGCCAACGACGAAGAGCAGTATTTCGACCCAGCTGCCCGTGCCGCTGACGAAGTTGATACCGAACAAAGCGACAGCCGCAACTACCGCAATGCCTCCCGCCAGGCCTGCACCCGCTGTTTTAACCTCGGTCAGCATGCCAAGAATGATCACAACAAGTAAAAACGCCTTGACTTGCGGCAGGAGAAACCATTTGCCAAGAAGGTCCCCGGGCGTGGGATACAGGTCAAGCGGCAAGGCTCCGGCTGCCTCTAATCCCGATATTGGTGCCAGGACAAATAACAATGTCAGTATAAGAAATATTCTTCGCATCTCATTTCCTCCGTAAAGTACTTATATATTCATTATACTTTGTATTATACTGTTCGGCAAACATAGTCGCGCCCGATTTGCCTGCAAATTAAAAAAACCTCGTGGAAAACAAAAAAGGAGGGTGAATTACCCTCCTTCATGTTTAACTTAATTCTTCTACTGTAAAAGCTCCCGCACCATTGCATTGATACGTTTGCCGTCAGCGCGTCCTTTTGTCTTGGGAATAACCGCCGCCATGACTTTACCCATATCTTTGGCCGCAGCCGCACCCGTTTCGGCAATCGACGCTTTGACGAGCTCCCGGAGCTCCTCATTGCTCAGCTGCTCGGGAAGGTATTTTTTCAGAACCGCAATTTCCTGCTCGGCTTGTTCGACGAGCTCGGTTCTGCCTGCCTTGGCAAACTCTTCCAAAGAGTCCTGACGCATTTTTACTTCCTTCATCAAAACGGTTACTACTTCCTCATCGGTTAAATCCCGTTTTTGATCAATTTCGAGGTTCTTGATACTCGCTTTAGCCATGCGAATGACACTGAGCCGGAGCTTGCCGCTCTCCTTGTCCTTCATGGCTTGCTTCATATCTTCTGTCAACAGGTCTTTAATAGACATACAGAAGCCTCCAAGTTATTTCGTTTTACGCTTTCTTGCAGCTTCGGATTTCTTTTTGCGCTTTACACTGGGTTTTTCATAATGCTCGCGTTTTCTTACTTCAGAAAGGACCCCAGCCTTTTGGGTAGCTCTTTTAAAGCGACGAAGCGCACTGTCAAGCGTCTCTGTTTTGCCAACTTTGATTTCTGTCATCGGTTATCCCTCCCTCCACATCTACCTTTAGGGAAGTGTATATATTCATTACACCGTATCATTATACTTTAGAAAACAGCCTTCTGTCAAGGTGCTAACAAGGCGGCCAACCAAGCTTGGCGCCTCCCAAAAGATGAAAATGCAAATGCTCTACGCTTTGCCCTCCGTCGATGCCGGTATTGATAACAACGCGAAAACCGCTCTCGTCAACGCCGAGAGTCCTCGCTATATCGCCCACCTTGCCCATTATGTATTTCACCGCGTCCGGATCTGCCTTCATGATATTCCGCATATGTTTCTTCGGCAAAAGGAGCACGTGGCAGGGGGCACCCGGAGCCACGTCATGTATTACCAAGAGTTCGTCGTCTTCATACACCTTTTTTGCGGGTATCTCTCCCTTGATAATTTTGCAAAAAATACAATCTTCCACAACTATCCCACCCTTCTCCACTTGGTAAAATATTCGATGATTTCACTTGTTATCCTGCAGCCTTGAAAATAATAATTGTTAAAGCAAAGTCCCCTTCAACCCGTCAAGAAAGAGTTCGTCAGCAACAACGTCGCGGATGCACCCGGCGAGCTGCTCGTCTGAGGCAGCGTAAACCCTCAGGTAGTTGCCGCTGAAGCCCGACCATAAGCCGCCTTCCTTTTGTTCAAAAAGAACGGACATGCTCCTGCCTATGAAAGACCGGCAATATGCCTCGTGGCCTTTCCTGTCTTCCTCTGCCAGTTCTCCCGCCCTTTTCTGCTTCACAATTTCCGGCACGCTGCCGGAAAAGCCGGCAGCCGGTGTCCCCTTTCTCGGTGAAAAGGGGAAGATGTGGATCTTGCTGAAACCACACTCTTGCGCAAACTGCATGGTTAACAGGAAGTCCGCCTCCGTTTCTCCGGGAAAGCCGACGATGATGTCGGTTGTAATCGCTATGTCGGGCAGCTTCTTTCTGATTTTCGCGAGAAGCTCCTTATAGACCTTCGTCGTATAAGGCCGCCGCATTTTCTCCAGAACAGCATCCGAACCCGATTGCAGCGGTAAGTGCAGCTGTTTTTGCAGTCTCTCGTCCCCTGCCATCAAATCCAAAAGCTCGTCTGAAACCTCAATCGATTCCAATGAGCCAAGGCGAAGCCTTTGCAAGGTTGGTATCGACAGCGCCGCCTTCACTGCTTCTGCAAGCGCGGGGCCATCTTTGTCTTCCTGACCATAGGCGCCGAGATGAATGCCAAGCAGCACTACTTCCCTGAAGCCCGCCGCCGTCAAAGCCTCGACTTCCCCGCGTATGCTGTCAAGCGAACGCGAACGCAGCGGCCCGCGTGCGTAAGGAATGATGCAGTAAGTGCAAAACTGGTTGCAGCCTTCCTGTATCTTCAAAAACGCCCTCGTTTTATCCGAGCCGCTTGCGGCGTGCATTTCCTCAAAACAAGTATTCGGACTTAAAGCCCTTACATTGTCAAGGATTTCCGCGCTGCCTTTTGCCATGGCTTGTTCGACAAGGCCGACAACGCCCGCCCGGTCCTGATTGCCAATAATCAAGCCGACGCCTGCGATAAGCTTTACTTCCTCAGCCGCGGTCTGGGGATAGCAGCCGGAGACGACGATTAAGGCGTGCGGATTTCTTTTTGCTGCACGGTTGATAATCTGCCTCGACTTTCGTTGTCCCGTGTTTGTGACAACGCAGGTATTGATCAGGTAAATGTCCGCTTCGTCTGCAAAGTCGACAATTCCATAGCCTGCCTGCCGAAACAGTTTTTCCATGCTGGCCGTATCCGACTGGTTGACTTTGCAGCCCAAAGTATAAAATGCGATTTTTTTCATCTGTTAGTTTCCCAGGTCTCCTTTTTCGTAAAGAATTGCAGCAATGGCCGCCAAGCCGGCGGTTTCCGTCCTTAAAACGCGGCTGCCCAGACTGATCGGCAAAAAACCTGCGGCGGCGGCTTCGTCATGTTCCCGGGGGGAAATTCCCCCTTCGGGCCCGATAATCAGAGCCACGCTTCGAATCTCGCCGGCTTCCGCCAAAACCGTTTTTAAGCCACGCCCCGACTCTTTTTCATAGGCAAGCAAACGCAAGTCCGAATCAATGCCGTCTACAAATTCCTGCAAGCTCGTCACCTGCGACACTAAGGGCACAATGTCACGTTTGCTTTGCTTCGCCGCTTCTTCCGCAATTTTTTGCCATCTTTCTACCTTTTTCAACGCTTTTGCGGCTTCAAGCCTGACCACTGAATTCTCAAGGATTAAAGGAACGATTTGCGTTACGCCAAGCTCAACCGCCTTTTGCACGATCAAATCCATCTTTTCACCCTTGGCCAGACCCTGTCCCAAAACAATCCTCAGCGAAGGCTCGTTGCTCTTTTCTATGAGCCGCACAAGACGAACGAAAGCAGCTTCCGCCGTCACGGCCATAATTTCCATCAAGGCCGTGACCCGGTCGCTGCTGACTATCTGAAGCTGCTTTCCCGCTCCCATTCTGAGCACCTTGCTTATATGATACGCATCCTTGCCGCCGATCTCCATTTCTTCGGCAAAAGGCTGCGAAACAAAAAACCGATGCAACTCTATTCCTCCCTGCGCATTTGCATTACTACCCAGCCTCCCTGGGTATCAACGGCCTCAACATAAAGTCCGTGCTGCTTCGCGGTCTCGGTGATGTCTTCCAGGCGGTCGGAAATAATACCGCTTGCCAGAAATACGCCTTCCTTGTTTAATCTTGACAGAATATCCGGCAAAAGCATCACGATTACGTCAGCGATTATGTTGGCGATAATGATGTCAGCCTTGCCTTCGGTCGCGTGCAAAAGATCGCCTTTGGCAACTTCAATCACGTGGGATAGATTGTTTTTCCTGACATTGTCCGTGGCAATCCTGACCGCGGTCTCGTCGATGTCAATCGCCTTGACACAGGACGCTCCAAGCTTGGCGGCGGCTATCGCGAGAATGCCGCTGCCCGTTCCGATATCAAACACAGACATGCCTGATTTCAAAACCTTCTCCAGCCTACGCATGCACATGCCCGTAGTATGATGCGTACCTGTACCGAAAGCCATGCCGGGATCGAGTTCAATCACCTTATCTCCGGGTTCGGCCTCATATTCTTCCCATGAAGGCTTAATGACTAAGCTTTCCGTAATGCGCGTGACATGAAAGAATTGTTTCCATTCGTTTTCCCAGTCTGTCTCCGAAACCTTCCGGAAGCATGTTTTGCCAAAACGGCAGACGCCGATTCTTTCTTCGATGGCCGTCATTTCATCCTCTACCGCAGACAGTCTGCCCTTCAGCTCGCTGTCATCGGGGAAATAGGCAGTGACCACGACGACTTCCGTATTTTCCTGCTCCGGAATATCCGTAAGCTCCCAGGCACCCGATGCGCGCAGTTCATTAAGGAGCAGAGGGTCTTCGATTACAACCCCTCCGGCTCCCAATGAATGGAATACATCAGCAACGGCCTCCGTTGCGCCATGTGTGGTTTGAATGCTGACCTCTACCCATTGCATTTGCATGCTCCTGTCTGTGTGCGGCCTTTGCCCGGCCTTATTTGAACAAGTCTGCTATTTTTTTCAGAAAGCTTTTTTCCTCGGGATTGATATTGTCCCCGCTGATTTCGGCAAACTTTTTCAATGCATCCTTTTGCTTATCGTTAAGCTTTGTCGGAACCACGACCTTGATCGTAACCAATTGGTCGCCGCGCGCACCGTTACGCAGGCTTGCTATGCCTTTGCCTTTCAGGCGCAATATCTTGCCGGGCTGCGTGCCTTCCGGCACCTTCATGACGACCTGGCCGTCAAGCGTCGGCACCTTGATTTCAGCTCCCAGTGTTGCCTGGACAATGTTTATCGGCACCTCACACAAAACAGTCGTGCCTTCGCGCTCGAAGAACTTATGTGGTTTTACATAGAGATAGACGTAAAGGTCTCCCCGGCTGCCTCCCCGAAGGCCTGCCTCGCCCTCGCCCGAGACACGCAGACGGGAATCTGTATCAACTCCGGCAGGTATTTTAACCTTGAGCTTCTTATCCTTCTTAAATCTGCCGGCGCCGCCGCACAGCTTGCAGGGATTCTTAATTATGCGCCCCTGACCGCCGCAGCGTGAGCAGGGTCTGACGTTAACCATCTGGCCGAACATCGTGTTTTGCGTGAACTGTATTTCTCCCGTGCCGTGACAGTCCGGACATACTTCGGACTCGCTGCCGGACTCTGCGCCTGTTCCCTCGCAATGGTCACAGGTATCTTCACGCGTAACCCGAACTTCCTTTTCCACGCCGAAAGC
>JAAYIB010000118.1 GCA_012744295.1 Acholeplasmataceae bacterium | reverse complement strand
TTCGTAGTTGTTTGAAATGCATCTCTTGCTGCTGCGATTAATTCCGCGAAGCCTGCACGCCCTGCGTTCGCTAATCTCGTACTTTGCTTGAATCTCTGCTGCAATTTTACGCTTGTCGGCAGACTGTAGGCGTTTTTTGAAATTATATCCTTTAATATATGGTTGTCCAGCGTGAGGTCGGCTACAAGCCCTTTGAGACGTCGGTTTTCATCTTCCAGCTGCTTCAATCTTTTTGCCTCACTGACTTCCATGCCGCCGTACTTGCTTTTCCAGCGGTAAAAGGTCTGCTCGCTGATGTTGTGCTCGCGGATGAGATCTGTTGCCTTCTTGCCGGCCTTATGTTCTTTAAGAATCTTGATTATCTGCTCTTCGCTAAATCTTTTTTTCATGTTAATCACTCCATTTTTTCATTTTAGCATATCGTGACTAACATCTCTATTGGTTTAGTTTTTGGGGAGCAGATGCGGGGGTATTCTCTTTTATCGCGAGATTGGCAGTTGCTGCCTTGACACGTGATGCTGCACAGAAAAGGCGACATTCTTGCGTGGCCGTAGTATAATAGGTACTGCACAGGAATTGTTTCGGGAGGAAATGAACTTGAATTTTGTCGCGCTTGACTTTGAAACTGCGAACGCTGATCCGGCGAGCGTTTGCTCGGTTGGACTCGTTGCGGTTGAAAATAACATAATTAAGGACGAATATTACTCACTGGTAAAACCTAAGGGCATGGTTTTTGATGCTGCGAACATCGAGGTGAACGGCATCACGCCGAAAATGGTCGAAAAAGCCGCGTCTTTTGCAGAAATCTGGACTGAGGTTGAACATAGAATCGAGGGAAGAATGGTGGCGGCACATTATGCAGCGTTTGACATCAAGGTGCTCAAGGCTGTTTTAGATATGTACGGCATAGGCTATCCTGCAATAAATTACGTTTGCAGCTGGCTCATCAGCAAGTCGGTTTGGCCGGGCTTGCCAAGCTATCGGCTTGATCTCCTTGCTCGGCGTATCGGGTTTTCCTTCAGGCATCATGACGCCTTGGAGGACTCCCGTGCGTGTGCCATGCTGTTATTGCGGGCAGGGGAGGAATCCGGATTCGCTTCTTTTGAAGAGATGTCGAGGCATTACAAGTTAAACATTGGAAAGATTGCTCCGCAGGGAGCACTTTTTTAAAATGCTTGGCGGTTGTTGCGAGAAACCTTATAACTGAACAACATAGCAGGAGAAGTTTTTTATTTACAATAAATATCAAGGCTTTGTGCCCTGTTTAAATTTGCAGACAGGCCTTTCGTGTTTTAGGAGGTGTGGCTCTATGGAAGAGAGATTGAATGCCGTCACACATGGGATTGGCACCGTTGTTGCGGCTATTGGTCTTTATCTGCTCGTTGCCCTGGCATTCCGGTACGGCAGTTTGTGGCATGTCGTCAGTTTCAGCATTTACGGAACTACTTTGGTGCTGATGTATCTGACTTCCACGTTGTATCATAGTTTTCGCAATGAAAGATTGAAATATTTGTTCAAAATCCTTGACCATTCTGCAATCTATTTGTTAATTGCAGGGACCTACACTCCGTTCGCTTTGATAATCCTTCATGGCTGGTTGGGGTGGACGTTGCTTGGAATTGTCTGGGGTTTAGCTATTTTGGGCGTTGTATTGACGATCTTCTATGTACAGAGGTTTCGTAAGCTGTCGACCTTGTGTTATATTTTAATGGGGTGGCTTATTATCTTATGTGTCAAACCGATGCTGGAGAGGCTTGATGTAGCAGGGATTGTGTGGTTAATTGCCGGCGGACTGTTTTACAGTTTCGGCGCAATCTTTTACCTGATGAAAAGGTTTCCTTATAATCACGCAATCTGGCACTTGTTTGTTTTGGCAGGTAGTGTATCGCAGTTTATTGCCGTAGTTTATTATGTTCTGCCGGTGCCGGTTTAACGGATAAAAAAGGGTCTGTCGCAAACAGTTTGTAAAACCTGTTTGCGACAGACCCTTTTTACTTTGGCTTATGTTTGCTTGATTTTCTCGAAAGCTACTGCCAGCATCAGCTTGATTCTGTTGAGCTGGTTTACTTCGCTTGCGCCCGCATCGCAGTCAATAGGCACGATGTTGGCCTGTGGATAGGCGTGCAGGAGCTCGCGAATCATTCCCTTGCCTACGATGTGGTTCGGCAGACAGCCGAATGGCTGCAGGCAGACAATGTTGTTGATGCCGCTTTTGATTAAGGAAATCATCTCGGCAGTGAGCAGCCAGCCTTCGCCGGTAATGTTGCCCAGCGAAACATGCCCGCGGGCAAGAGCGACAAGCTCTTGCAGCGATTCCGGCGGGTGGAAGTTTTTGCTGCTGTCGAGGGCTTTTTCCAGCGTCGCACGATATTGTTCGATAATACCGATGAAGACTTTTGATTTTAGCTTGTCCGCAAAAGAACCGGCAAGGAGTTTGTATTTTACGCAGTCGTCATAGGCTGTATACAGGAAAAAGTTTATGAGGTCGGGAATTATTACTTCCGCGCCCTCCTGTTCAAGGGTCTGAACGATGTTGCCGTTTGCGAGCGCATGGTATTTTACAAGGATTTCGCCAACAAGGCCGACTTTGGGTTTAGTTTCGTCAGCCTGTAAGGGAAGATTGTCGAAATCTCTGACGATGCCAAAAATATTAGTTTTAAATTGCCAGCGTTTGCCATTGACAAGGTCTGCGGCGCATTTCTTCGACCATTTTTCATAAAGGGCATCAGCCGAGCCCGGCTGTATCTCATAAGGTCGAACGCGCTGCACGACGCGAAGCAAAAGGTCGCCGTAGGTTATTGCCATCAGGAGCTTGTCCATCAGGCCGAGCGAAACCTTGAACTCGCCGGTGTCCTTGCCGGAAAGCGAGAAGACAGGTACTTCGGGCCTGCCGATATCTTTAAGGGACTTTCTCATCAGGGCGACATAGTTGGTGGCTCTGCAGCCGCCTCCGGATTCGAACAAAAGCACGGAGACCGAGCCTTTCTCGTATTTCCCCGATAGCAGCTCCTGCAGAATTTGCCCGATTGTGACGATGGAGGGATAACAGCAGTCATTATGAACAAAGCGCAGGCCAAGGTCGACCGCGTGCCTGTCCGGCAGCGGCGGTATTACTAAGTTGTAGCCCGAACCTTGCATGGCTGCAGCTAAGAATTGGAAATGGATGGGTGACATCTGCGGCGCGATTATGGTGTGTGTCTTTCTGTCAGCTTTTTTGAAAGCAGGCCAATAATTGCAGGCCCTTGGTGCGGGTGAAATCGAAATTGTGCTGCGGCGAGCTTTAAGAGCCGCCAGCAGAGAACGTATGCGAATTCTGGCCGCGCCAAGATTGTTGATTTCGTCGAGTTTGATGGCAGTGTAGATTTTGTGACCTGTCTCGAGGATTTCTTTTACCTGGTCCATGGTTATGGCGTCGAGGCCGCAGCCGAACGAGTTTAGCTGGAGCATTTGCAGGTCTTCGTGCTCGGTGACAAAGAAGGCGGCTGCATAAAGTCTGGAGTGATAGGTCCATTGGTCCATGACTCTGATGGTCCGCGGTGCTTTATTTAGATGGCTGACCGCGTCTTCGGAAAGTACCGCAAGGCCGTATGACTGCAGGAGCTCAGGCAGTCCGTGGTTAAGTTCCGGGTCGATATGGTAGGGGCGTCCGGCAAGCACTATTCCCTGAAGCTTGTGCTTCCGCATGTACGTGAGTACGCGTTCACCTTCGTGCCTGACAGCATTTTTGTAGGCTTTAAGTTCGTCATAGGCAGCTTTGACCGCTTCGCTTATTTCATGTACGGTAATATTTTCTGCGGCAAGCTCTTCGGTAAGCCTTTTAACCATTCTGGTCGGGTTGTCCAACGGCAGGAAGGGCTGGAGGAACTTTATCTGTTTTTCGGTGAGCACCTTCATATTTGCGCGGATGTTTTCGGCATAGGAAGTGACTACCGGACAGTTGTAGTGGTTATCGGCCGCAGGATCTTCCTTCAGGTTGTAGGGAATGCACGGATAGAAAATCTTAGTGACACCCTTTTCTACGAGGTTAAGGATATGGCCGTGTGCCATTTTCGCCGGATAGCAAAGGGAATCAGACGGTATTGTTTCAAGACCTTTTTCGTAGAGGCGGCGAGAGGATTTGTCCGACAAGGTTACGGCGTAGCCGAGGCGTGTAAAAAAGGTAAACCAGAAAGGATAATCCTCGTACATGTTCAGAACTCTGGGAATTCCTATCTCGCCCCGGTACGCCTTGTCGGCGGGAAGCGGCCGGTAATCGAAAACTCTTTTCAGCTTGAAAGCGTACAGACTCGGCACCATGTCATCCGGCAAGGAGCGGCCGAGGCCGCGTTCACACCTGTTGCCGGTCTGGTATTTTTGCCCGTTGGAAAAAGAGAGTGAAGTAATCATGCAGTGGTTGCCGCAGATGCCGCAGCGGTAGCTTTTGCGCTGCAGTGAGAAGGAGGAAACTTCCTCCGCCGGTAGGATTTTTGAACGGCTGCCGGCCGGTGCCGCTTCGAGTGCGAGCAGTGCCATGCCGTAGGCACCCATGAGACCTGAGATGTCGGGCCTGGTTACCTCGCATTTCAATATCTTTTCCAAGGCCCTTAAGACAGCGTCGTTGTAAAAGGTTCCGCCCTGGACGACAATCTTCTGACCGAGGTCCTCGGTGTTCTTGACGCGTATTACCTTGAACAAGGCGTTTTTGATTACGGATACCGCAATTCCGGCAGATATGTCGGCAACTCCGGCGCCTTCCTTTTGGGCCTGCTTAACCTTCGAGTTCATAAAAACCGTACAGCGCGTGCCGAGGTCGACAGGACTTTTGGCCATAATCGCTGCCTTGGCAAATTCCCCTACCGACAGTCCCAGCGAATTGGCAAAATTGCTTATAAAGGAGCCGCAGCCCGATGAACAGGCTTCGTTCAGCATAATTGAGTCAATGACGCCGTCTTTGACGATAAAACTCTTCATGTCCTGTCCGCCGATGTCAATCACAAAGGAGGCTCCGGGCAGGAAGGTTTCCGCGGCACGATAGTGCGCGACTGTTTCCACTTCGCCCATATCCGCCTGCAGCGCGGTCTGCACCATTTTCTCGCCGTAGCCGGTTACACCAGCGTATGCAATATAGGAATCCTTACTTAGACTATCATAAACTTTTTTTAAGGCTGACACGGCGACAGCCAAAGGACGTCCTTCATTGCTTCCGTAATCCTCATAAAGCAGTTCGCCGTTTCCATTGATCAGAACAAGCTTTGTT
>JAAYIB010000117.1 GCA_012744295.1 Acholeplasmataceae bacterium | reverse complement strand
TCTTCAGCTTTAGCGGCATAGTGCTGGATAATGGCGTTAAAGGTTTTGTTTTCACATAAGGAAACCTTTGTAGTTTTGTTTAAGGAATCTATGTATTTTTCCAGGTAGCTTGTGACACCGGCAAGGTCTCCCGCGCGGGCGTAGCGGTCCAAGAGGACGAAATGCTGACGGATGTTGTGGCGTGAGCGCCGCGCGTCTTCAATGGCTCCGTTTAAACGTTCAAACTCGCGCCTCTGCATATCAAGACGGAGCGCGGCCGTTTGCAGGCTGGTGTTCAGCTTGTCGTTGATGATGCTTTCCTTCAGCATCTGCAGCATCATACTGAAGGAAAGGAAAGTGCCGAAGCTCCAGGCAGCCTGGACCGGAAGCGAACCCGGGCCGCTGATGAAGGCCGAGGCGGCCGCGTCCTCGGGGCTGACTGCTATTCGATACAGCGCATAAAAAGAAAAAGGTATTATCCAAAGGAAGTTCCAAAAATAGGCGTGCTCCTTGCTTTCGATTACGGGCAGCAGCAGCCTGGTCATAAAAAGCCACATCAAGGGAAAGGTAAAGGCGAGCATCAGCACGTGGCAGAACACAAGCGCGCCCACATCTGTTCCGAAGGACTCCCTGCTGAGGATGTAAGCCTGCAGGTAAAGGCTGTAGTAGTCAACGTCCTTGGTGTAGCAGAGAACGACGAAGAAGTTGAACAGGATTTTGAAGAAATTGCCCCTTATCAGAAATAAACAAAGCAAAAGGCCCATGATGGAGGCAATGATGGAGTTGTAAAGGTGCCACTGCGTAAAGGTGCCGCCCTCGCGAAAAAGCAGGGTGGCGCCCGTAATCGCCAGACAGACGAACAGGGCTGCGCCCGCAAAGGTTGCCTTGAACGAGTACCTGTAATAAGCGCGGAAGGGCAGAAAAATCAGAATCATATAGGGCAGGATGCTGACAAGAGTGGCGGCTATGAAAAACAGCGTGCTCATTTACACATCTCCATTCAGCTTATGAAAGGCATAGTCGGCAAACAACTGTTTCAGTTCAGTCCTTTTGTCACGCGTTATAGGTACGCGCTCCCCGTTTTCAAGAACGAAGTCGTTCTCAATCAGAGACGCGACCTTGTCCATATTCACGATGCAGTTGCGGTAGCAATTCAGGAATTGCGGATAATCAAGCAGCTGAGGCGCGAATTCGGCAAAGGACGCATAGGTTCGCACGACGCGTTCCGACGTGTGAATCTGTATGTAATGATTGTCATAGTCTGTGTAAAGAATGTCGCGAATCGGTATTTTAATCAATTCTCGACTTTCCTTGACTTCGATGTATCGGACTGATTTGGCCAAGGCTTTCTCGCATAGTGACATAATTTCGGCAAACTGTTCGTAGCTGTATGGTTTCAGCAAGTAGTCGAAGGCACGGACCCGAAAGCTGTCAACGGCGAAGTCGGAGCTTGTGGTAACAAACACAAGCAGCGCGCGGTCATCCTTTTGCCGGAATAGTTTTGCCGTTTCCATACCGGTCAGACCGGACATATAAATATCAAGGAAGACAAGGTCAAAGGAACCCGCAGGCAAGGCAAGGAATTGCTCGCCGCCGGCGAAGGAGGATACGGTGAAGGAAAGCTTGTTCTCGGAGCAATAGCGTTCAAGGCAGGATTCCAGGCGGAATCTTTCCTCCCGGAGATCGTCAACAATCGCTGTCTGCAGCATTTACCCACCTTCTTTCGCCCGGTATTCTCCCAACAAGTAAATTTTACCATATCAAAAGGTACGGGGCAACGAGGATGGAATTAAGTTCAGGCCCTTTCTTCGCCCTCGGCGGCAACAGGCCCGAACTTCGGCGTCAGATAATTCTGGAAGAGCCAGGCGAGCAAGGCTCCGGATATGTTGTGCCAGGCGCTGAAAACCGCTCCGGGCACCGTAGCCATAGGCATAGCGGCGAAATGGGACTTGGCAAGGCCCGTCGCCAGACCCGAATTCTGCATGCCAACCTCGACGGAAAGCGCAATCGCTTTTTTCCAACTGAAGCCGAGGAGTCTGGCAAGACCAAAGCCCAGGGTGTAACCAAGCAGGTTGTGCAGCATTACTACCATGATGATGGTGCCGGGGGTTTTCAGGATATTATCGCGGCTGACGGCAATGACGCCGGCAATAATAAGGGAGATTGCGATGCCGGAAACGGCGGGCGTATAGTTGGCCGACTCCCGGGCAAGCTTCGGAAAAAGGTATTTGACGGCTAAACCGAGGGAAATCGGAATAATTACAATCTGGACGATGCTCCAGAACATGCCGACGGGATCGAAGGAAATTTCCTGGCCAATCAGCTTGTAGGTGATGAAAGGAGTCAGGATTGGTGCCAAAACGGTTGACACGCTTGTCATTGCTACCGAAAGGGCGATGTCTCCCCGCGCCATGAAGGTGATTACATTGGAGGAGGTGCCGCCGGGGCAGGTGCCCACCAGGACGACGCCGGCCGTCAGGGCGGGATCAAGGTCAAACGCGCGTGCGAGCAGGTAGGCAAGACCCGGCATAATCAAAAATTGGGCACATGCTCCAATCGCCATGTCAAGGGGCCTTTTGAGAACGAGCGCGAAATCCTTCGGATCAAGGGCCATGCCCATTCCGAACATGACGACTCCGAGCAGAAGCGACAGGACGCTGACACCGCCTACCTTGCCCACGACCCACTTGAATTGGTCGGGAGAGACAAGACCGAGCAGCAAAAAGATAATTGCGAGAAACCCGAAATACTTGCCAATGAGAGAACAGAATTTCTTCATTGCGATAAGACCTTCCTTCTAAAATTATAGTGCGTTCACCGGTCAAGCGAACAATGGGGAAATTATAACAAAAAAAGGATGGAAGTTCAAGCGAAGCGGGCTTATATGGTATAATTATGAAGCAAGCAGCGGAGGAAGCGGCATGAAAATATTTACGGCGGCACGTGACGTGCAGCATGAAATAGTAATTGAAAAATCGCGCTTTATCTGCACGCTGAAAACATGCGCGTCAGAGGAAGAGGCGCAGGCCTTTATCAGGGACTGCAAAAAGAAATACTGGGACGCCACCCACAACTGTTCGGCCTATGTCACCGGTGAAAACGGACAGGCACAACGCTCCAGTGATGACGGCGAGCCTGCGGGAACGGCCGGCCTGCCTATGCTGGAGGTGCTCAGGAAGAATTGCTTGCAGGACGTGGCCGTGGTCGTTACCCGTTACTTCGGCGGCATCAAGCTCGGGGCCGGCGGACTTGTCCGAGCCTATACAGCCAGCGTTGCCGAAACATTGCAGAAAGCCGGTTTGGCTGAGAAGGTGCTGGTTGGCAGCTATTCTTTTACAGAAGAGCTTGAAACAAGCGGACGGGTTTTAAATCTGCTTTATCAGCAGCAGCTTTTCAACTTGAAGGCTGTCGAGTATGGCGAACAAGTTAAAATAACATTGCAATTTGAGCCGGAAAACAGGCTTGAAACAGAAAAATGGCTGTCCGATGCCCTGAACCGGCAGATTGCACTCGCCGAGGAAGGTTTTGCTTACGAGGAACGTTTGCCCGGTGACAATATAGGACAGCTTCAGAACGGAAGGTAATTTCTTTGTTCAACAGAACGTGGCAGGAGGCGCGCGCAATTGTCCGAAGAGAGCGGATTATGACACTCTCCTGGCTGCTTGCGGGCATTTCCTCGGTTTTTTCAGTACCTAAGCTTTCCTACATAGATTTTCAAGTCCTTGGCATTTTGTTCTGCTTGATGCTGGTTGTAGGAGGCTTGCAAAAAGTTAAGGCCCTCGACTTTCTGGCTGTGCGGCTCCTCGCAGCGTGTTCTTCGCTGCGTGGCATTACTGCCGCGCTGACCGGTATCGCATTTTTCGGCTCGATGCTGATTACGAATGACGTAGCGCTTTTGACCTTTGTGCCGCTTGCTTTGGCCGTCGGCCGCCGGCTGCGTCTTGATATGGTAAAAATTGTCATTTTGCAGACACTTGCGGCAAATCTGGGCAGTGCCCTGACGCCGATGGGAAATCCTCAGAACCTTTTTATTTACGCGCATTTTGAAATGACGCCGCTTGGCTTCATGGGTGCAATTGCTCCGCTTGCCGCGGCGGCCCTGCTTTGGCTCTGCTGGCTTGTCGGTATGGAGCGGGAGCAGGAAATTGAGGGCGGCTTGGCGCCGGTCACTATTACGAGCCAAAGTGAGCTTGCGGCTTATCTGGCAGTTTTTGCCGTAATCCTGCTCAGCGTTTTCCATCTGCTTGATTTCAAGCTGGCGCTGCTTGTGACGGCGGCGGTAATCCTGACAGCGGACAGGAAACTGCTCGGAGAAGTTGACTATGCATTGCTTATGACCTTTTGTGGATTTTTTATCTTCATCGGCAATATTTCAGGGCTGGAAGTTATCAGGGAATTAAGAAGCGACCTTTTAGCCAATCCGGGCAGGATTTACTGGCTCGCCATCCTTTTAAGCCAGTTTGTCAGCAATGTTCCCGCAACGATGCTGCTCGCGGGGTTAACAGCCGAACCGGTTCCTTTGCTGCTTGGTGTGAACGTCGGCGGTCTTGGCACTTTGCTTGCCTCAATGGCAAGCGTAATTTCATACAAGCTCTATCTTGAAGCAAATCCTCTGCAGGGACGCAGTTATCTGCTTATGTTTCTTTATTACAACGCCATCGGGCTTTTGCTGCTTGCTCCGGCAGGCTATTATTTGCTAATATGTTAATGACGGTAAAATAAGAACATTTATTTATAGGGGTGATAGCATTGTTGGGTGCAGCAATTGGTGACATTGTAGGTTCAATGCATGTCTGGAACAATATCAGAACGAAAAAGTTTGAGCTTTTCGACATACGAAGCCAGTTTTCCGGCGCAACGGTCCTGACCTGTGCCGTGGCCAAGGCACTCAGGGCCTATGTTGACAGCGGCAAAAAACTTGACCTTGCCTCTGAGCTGACCGAGGAGCTTCTGAATTTCGGCTGGAAATATCCGGATATCAATTACGGCAGGAATTTTCTGGCCTGGCTGTTTGCTGACGAGCAGACTCCTTACGGCAGCGCGGGCGCCGGCTCGGCGATGCGGGTTTCTGCGGCCGGTTGGCTTGCCGGAACGTTGGCGGAGGCGGAGGAACTGGCAAAGAAGACAGCTGAAGTCACGCATAGCCACGAAGAAGGCATAAAGGGAGCTCAGGCCGTTGCCGCCGCAATTTTTCTTGCCCGGCAGCATACACCGAAGGAAGAAATGAAACAATATATCGAAGATCGGTATTACAAGCTCGATTTTGAGCTTAAAGACATCAGGCTGCGCTATAATTACACCCCGACGAGCCCGGGAACGGTACCGCCGGCCCTCGAGGCCTTTTTCGAGGCGGAGGATTTTGAGGACGCGCTGCGCAACGCCGTTTCCATCGGCGGCGACAGCGCAACTCTTGCGGCTATAGCGGGCAGTGTCGCCGAGGCTTATTACGGCATTCCCGAGGAAATCAGGAAAAAGGCCGTGCCGTTTTTCGACGCGGAAATATTACAGGCGCTGGAGGCTTGAATGGCCGTCTGATTGTAGGAAACGGGTGAAGACATGAATCGCTGGATAATGCATGTTGACATGGACGCTTTTTTTGCATCCGTCGAACAGCTTGACTACCCCGAATATCGCGGCAAGCCGGTAATTGTTGGCGGACAGTCGGAGCGCGGGGTTGTTTCTACTTGCTCCTACGAAGCGAGAAAGTACGGCGTGCACTCGGCAATGCCGATGGTTGAAGCCCGGCGTCTCTGCCCGGGCGCGATTTTTTTGCAGGGCAGAATGTCAAGATACGCCGAATTGTCAAAGCTTGTGATGTCGGTATTTCGCGAGTTTTCTCCCTGCGTCGAACAGCTTTCCATTGACGAGGCCTTTCTTGATTTGAGCGGAATGGAAAAAATCTATGACGACATCGTGCAGGCCGGGCAGGAAGTCAAGAAGAAGATTCGGGCTAAAACAGGCCTTACAGCTTCGGTGGGACTTGCGCCGAACAAGTTTCTCGCAAAGCTTGCTTCCGACTTAAAGAAACCCGACGGGCTGGTTGTGATACGAGAAGAGGAAGCAGCCCGGGTAATCGCGCCGCTGCCCGTCCGGAAAATTTTCGGAATAGGTGAAAAGGCGGAAAAGGGGCTGCGCCAACTGGGAATAATCACCATCGGCCAGTTGGCTTCGTGCGATCCAAAATATCTGAAGGGCGTGCTTGGCAGCAACGCCGAAACAGTATGCCTCCTGGCGCGGGGGAAAGACGAGCGTCCTTTGGAGTGTGAGCATGAGGCCAAGTCCATAGGCAAGGAAACAACTTTCCCGGCGGATCTGACGACTGCTGCCGAACGTCATTCGGCGTTGCTGTCGCTCAGTGAACAGGTGGGGTGGCGGCTGCGTAAGCACGGCAGCGAAGCACATACCGTGACGCTGAAGGTCAAGTTTGCCTCCTTTCGTATGGTGACGAGGAGCCTGACCGTTGAGGTACCGATTGGGTTTGATGAAGAAATATTTTCCCTCCTGTTACGATTGTCGCGGGAAGTAAGCTGGAATGAACCTGTCAGGCTGCTTGGCGTCTACGTTTCCAGGCTGACTGCACCGGAAGGCGCACCGCTGTTGGCGATGGAGGAGGAAGCCTTGATGCGTAAAAGAAACGAAGTGCTTGACAGTTTGAAAAACAGGTTCGGCGAACGGGTAATCAAAAGAGGCAGAGTGGAAAAATAAACCCTTCGAAGCTTTCCATGACGAAGCTTCGAAGGGTTTGTTTTTTAAGCGCGAGCGTTCAGGTTCAGTTACAGGTCTCGATGACCAGCTCCATGTTGAAAACCTTGCCGAACCAGGGCAGGTGCTGCTTGAGCTGGTGCAGCTCAATGCTGGGCAGGCTGTCCGCCTTCAAGGTCAGCGATGCTGTTTTTTTACTCCTTATTTCAGGGATGATTTCGCTGATTTTCATTGTCTGCGAATAGTCCATGCTCTCGGCAAGCGCCAGCAGGAGAGCGAGCTGCGATATCTTAGTCAAATCGCTGTCGGACAGGAAATACTTGTAGGCCTTGTTGCGCAGATAGCTGCGTGAAACACCGTTATGCCAGCCGGCGATTGCTGCCGCTATGACTTGTTCTTTGTGGGTCAGGCCGAAAAGGCGGGCGTTTTTTATCATGTAGGCGCTGTGGCGGGCATGGCTGTAATAGTTGATGGTTATACCGATGTCGTGCAGCATGGCGGCGGTTCTGAGCAGCCTTCGCCAGGACGGGCCCAGGCCGTGGATTGTCTTCCAGGAATCGAACATGGTAAGCGCAAGCGCGGTAATGTGCTCGCTATGTTTGACGTCGCTTGAATAGAGCATCAGTATGTTGCGGGTGCTTTCCGCAAGAATGTCCCTGGCAATCAGAGGCTGGCCGGAAGTTTTGGCAAAATAATCGAGGAACAGACCCTCGCGTATGCCGCAGCCTGAAATGATTATTTTCTTGCCGCCCGTTGCTTCAATTAGGCATTGAATCACACTGGCGCCTGCAAGAATCAGGTCGGCGCGGTCGCTTCCGAGGCCGGAAAGCTTGCGCCGCTGTTCGAGGTTGGTTTCGCGGATTTCTTTGAAGGTATTCTTAAAGGCCTGGGCTGTCAACTGGAAGTTATGAATCTTGGAGGCAGGATACTTGCTTTTCTTCTGTTCGATCTTGGCAATTGTACGGGCCGTACCGCCGACGCCGATTAACGGCAGGGAGGCGTCTTTGAGCCAGGCGTGTTTTTCCAGTCTGCTTGTAACGAGGTAGCTGATGTCGCTGAAAACCGTCGGAGGCATTTCGTCTCTGGTGTTGAACATGGTGGTAAGATTTACGCAGCCTAAAGGAAGGCTCACGGAATCTACAATCGTACGGTCGCGGAAAAGCACAAGCTCGGTGCTGCCGCCGCCAAGGTCGAAAATGATGCCGTCCTTGACGTTCAGGGTGTTGATGACGCCAATATAGCTGGCATAGGCTTCGGCTTTGCCGCTCATGATATGCAGATGAATCGAGGTTTCCTTTTCCACAAGGGCGGTGAGTTCCTTGCCGTTTTTTGCATTACGCATGGCCGCTGTCGCAACGGCAATGGTTTTTTCGACATTAAAGAGCTTGCACATCGTGGCAAAGCTGCGCATGCATTCCAACGTGTCCGTAAAAGCCTCCTGCGTCAGCAAACCGGCCTTGTCGACCTTTTGGCTCAGGCGCAGGGCTTCCTTCTGGTTATAAACCATGTTGTAGGCTCCGCTTTTATAAATCTGGCTGATTACGAGCCGGGCTGAGTTGGAACCTATGTCTATAATTCCTATCCTTTGCATTGGACCACGCTCATTTCGAGTTATTTTGCGGATACTGTATATAATTATTTATAAAAGCGAAAAATCCTTCATGCACGGAAAAATTGTTTATAAAATTAACACAAATTTAACAATGCGGTGAAGCAAGGATTTGAGAAACATCTGTCGAATTTAAAACAGACGGGGAGGTAGGCGCCATGAAGAAAAGCAAATATAATACGCTTGCCGCGATCCACATCGGTTCGGAACTGGTAAGCCTGCAAATTGTAGAATACAAAGACATTGAAAAATTCAAAGTTATTGAGCAGTTGACTCACAAGGTCAGGCTTGGCGAGGAAACCTTCAAGAACAAGCGCATTCCCTTCACGATGATAGGTGAAATCTGCGAGTTGCTCAAAGGGTATAAGCGGCTGATGGGAGAATACGGTACCGAAGATTACACCGTGCAGGCGACAACTGCTGTGCGCGAGGCTGAAAACCAGGCTTACTTCCTTGACCGGATTTATGTGACAACAGGCTTTACTGTAACCGTTGTCGACATGCCCCGGGAAATATACACGAAGTATACTGCCATCAGAAGAACCCTTGAAAAGGAAGGAATCGGCGAAAGGTGCGGCGTGCTTTTGGTTGACATTTCCTCGGGCGGATTAGGTATAACATATGTTCGTGACGGCAGAATAAAATATCAGCAGAACCTGCACATCGGCATCATCAGGATTAAAGAGGACTTCAGCAATGCGCAGAAATCATCCCTGCATTTCAGCAGGGCCCTGACTGAGTACATCTCGAGCACAATTGGTCCGGTCAGGCGCGATTTGGAAAAAGAGAGCGTCAACTACTTCGTCCTGTCAGGCACGGAGACGGAGCTCATCCTGAAGATGCTGGGCAGAGAAAGTAATAAGTCCAAAGTTGAGCGCGTCCAGGCCTCAGACTTTATCGACTTCTATGGCAGCCTGCGCAGCATGAATCTCTCACAGATCATCAAGGTCTTCAATATCGAGGAAACTTCAGCGGAAATCATCTTCCCGACGATTATTCTGTATCAGCAGCTTCTGGCGCTTGTGCCCGCCAGGGAAATCATCATCATGCCGAACCGTTTTATTGACGGCATGAGCCTGCTTCATATAGCGCACAAGACGAGCTCCGAGTACACCGAAGGCCTGCAGGAAGAGCTGATGAGCCTGATTCACTGTATAGGAGAGCGTTATGATTATGACTGCCGGCACGTCAAACAGGTAGAAATGCTGGCTCTCGCGATTTTTGACAAACTGAGCAGGAAGCACGGGCTTGATGGTCACAGCCGCTTGCTGCTGCGCGCCTCCTGCGTTCTTCATGATATCGGCAAATACATCTGCCTGCGCAGTCACGCGCTTTATTCGTACCAGTTGATCATGGCTTCCGACATACTCGGTTTCAGTGATTTGGATAAACGAATAGTGGCCCTTACTGCGTACTATCATTCACACCTGCTGTTCGGAGGGCAGAACGAGGGACGGCCCCGTGTCAACAAGTCATGTATGCCGCTTGTCGCAAAGCTGGCAGCGATTTTGCGCCTGGCAGACGCAATGGATCGCAGCTATATGCAGAAGATAGAAACACTGAATGTTTCGCTGAAGGGCAGCGAGCTCTTGCTGAAGGCTGCAAGCGGTAAGGACCTGGCTCTGGAGGAATGGACCTTTAACAGCAAGCGCAACTTTTTTGTAGAGGTTTTTGGCATTACGCCAGTTTTAGAACGCACTGGTGGGAGAAAAGAAAATGGCTGACTTGAATAATCCCGAATATTTTATCAACAGAGAAATAAGCTGGCTGCGCTTCAACCTGCGCGTGCTGCGCGAAGGCGGCAGGAAGAAACTGCCTTTGCTCGAGCGGCTGAAATTTATAGCGATTGCGGCGTCGAACCTGGATGAATTCTTCATGGTCAGGGTCGCAGGCCTATACAACCAGCTGGAAAACGGCATCAATAAAAAAGATGCCGCAGGGCTGACGGTTGCCGAACAACTGCGGCATGTGGCGAAGGCCGCGCATATGCAGATGAAGGTCGAGTATAGTTACCTGTTTTCCATTCTGAAGGAGTTGCGCAAAAAGGAAATAATAATTTGCCGCGTCAATGATGTCGAACCTGCAGGCAAGGAATGGCTTGAGGAATATTACCGGGAAATTATTTATCCGGTCCTGACGCCTATGGCCGTTGACGCATCGAGGCCGTTTCCTTTTCTTGTCAACAGGTCGCTGAATTTAGCTTTGGAATTAATCAACAGGGACGGCCAGCTGAGCCGGGGGTTTGTACAGGTTCCTTCTGTTTTGCCCCGTATAATCGAGGTCGGCAGCACGTCTAAACGCACGTTTGTTTTTTTGGAGGAAGTAATTCTGACTCATTGCGGTGACTTGTTCACGGGCTGCGAACTTCTTGACGTAGTGCCCTTCCGCATTACGAGGGATGCGGATCTGGAGGTTGACGAGGAAGACACTGACGACCTCCTGAAGGAAATAGAATTGTCACTGCGTAAGCGCAAACGCGGGGCAGCCGTGCGCCTCGAGATAGTAAAGGCGCGCAATCAGAGCATCAAACAGTTCCTGGCGGAAAGCCTGTCGCTGGAAGAGCAGGCAATTTACGAAGTTAACGGTCCCCTTGACGCCACCTGTTTTTTCAAATTCATCAAGCTTCTGCACAGGCCTGAATGGGAATTTGCGCCGATCATGCCGCAGCCGCCGCTTGAGCTTCAGGAATCCGACTGCCTTTTTCAGACTATCGACGAGGGTGACGTGCTTCTGCATCATCCCTATGAAAGCTTTGAACCTGTGGTCAGACTGATCAGCGATGCTGCGAGTGATCCTAATGTTCTTGCCATCAAGCAGACGCTCTACAGGGTCAGCGGTAATTCGCCGCTGGTGTCTGCCTTGGCGCGGGCTGCCGAAAATGGCAAACAGGTAACCGTACTTGTTGAACTGAAAGCCCGCTTTGACGAGGAAAACAACATTATTTGGGCAAGACGGCTGGAAAAGGCCGGCTGTCACGTGATTTACGGACTCGTCGGACTTAAAACTCACGCCAAAATCATTTTGATTGTACGCAGGGAGCCTGATGGCATCAGGCGCTACGTCCATCTGGGCACCGGCAATTACAATGACAATACCGCGAGACTTTATACAGACCTTGGTCTTTTGACGGCAAATGACCAGTTCGGCATTGACGCCTCCGCCTTCTTCAACCTGCTTTCAGGCTATGCGGATCCACCCGTTTGGAACAAGCTTGTAATGGCCCCGCTTGGTTTGCGTAAAAAACTCTGCGAACTCATTGACGCTGAAATTGCCCAGGCAAGACGCGGGGGCATCGGACACATTATCGTCAAGATGAATTCTCTGATTGACAAGGGAATGATTCAGAAGCTTTATGAAGCATCGATGGCCGGCGTGAATATCGAACTTATCATACGCGGCATCTGCGGCCTCAGGCCCGGGCTTGCCGGCATCAGTGAAAATATAACCGTACGCAGCATTATCGGCAGACTGCTCGAGCACAGCCGTGTCTTCTATTTCGGCGGCGGCGGCAAGGAACAGGTCTTTCTTTCGAGTGCCGATTGGATGCCGCGAAATCTCAATGACAGGGTCGAACTGTTCTTTCCGGTGGAAAGCCGGCGACATGTAGAGCGCATCAGGGAAATTCTGGCGCTTGCCCTGAAAGACAACGTGGGGGCCCATATCATGCAGTCCAACGGAATCTACAGGCGTTCGATTCAGCATGGGGAACCCGTTTGCATGCAGGAAACGCTCCAGGCAATGGCCGAGGTGGGGGCCAAAAAGGAAAAGCTGTCGGTGGAGAGAAGGCTGAAGCCGCTCTATCGTAAAGACGAACGGCTGTAACAAGCACTTTGTGTTATAATTAGGCGGAAACAATATTTGCTTGGATCTGAGGAGGTAATCATGGATAAATTCAAGGTAACTTTGAACTGGAAGTGCCACTACGGTTACGCGGAGTACGACGCGGCAACAAAAACGGCGGAAGTTGTGATTGAAGGCGCGCCGGAAGCGGTTGCCATGGTCAGGCGGTTTTTGGATAATCCGCATACGATGGACCTGCCGGGAGAAGACGGCATCAGAAACTTTTCTACCTATACGCTGGAGCCGTTAGAGAGTCTGCAAAATTTCAAGACCTGCATGACAAGACTATGGGTCGAAACAGGTGTGCGTGTTGAGTGGAGCATGCCGCCGGGAATGGCGGACAAGTTATAAACAGGTTTATGCACAAAAACGGATGTTCTGTGGATAACTTTATGGAAAAAGCAGGTTTTGTGGCATTTTTCCCGATTGCGGTTGTTAGTATCTATTTATTCGAATGATTGTTTGTTCTCTGTCGAAGAAGTGACAGAAAAATTAGAAAAGTACGGGGGCGGACTGCAATTACAGGTTGTATCAGATTAAACCGCAACAGGACTTTTCTTGATAAAATGTTTATATTATGATAAAATTCAGAAGCGCCGTATGAAACGGTGCTGCACAATGAAGAACATTGTTGAATTCCGATAGGTTTTGCGCTGCCTTCTTACAGACGCAAAAAAGAATATTGACGATTCAGGCAAACCATGAAGGGGACGGCGGGAGCTTGCCCTTCATGGTTTTTTGTTAGGAGGAAGCAAAGGTGCGGCTGTATTCGCAGAAAATGGTGTTAAGCGCCTTGTGCGTTGCTTTAGGTCTGATCTTTCCGCTTCTTTTTCATTTTTTTGGCGGAGCAGGGTCGATTTTTCTGCCGATGCACATTCCCGTGCTGCTGGCAGGGTTTTTGCTGGGCAGCCGCAGCGGCTTTTTGGTTGGAGTCCTGACGCCGCTGTTAAGCGCCATCCTGACCTCCATGCCGCCGTTGCTGCCTGTGATGCCGATCATGGTCTGCGAGCTTGGCGTCTATGGCTTTGCGGGGGGGTATTTCTATCATCGGCGGAAACTTTCCGTTTTAAAATCGCTGCTGGCAGCCCTGGCGCTGGGGCGGGCTGCGGCAATGGCGGGGGCGTTTATATTGGTAAGCCTTTTGGGTCTTAAGCTTGCGCCGCTTTTTTATGTTTCGGGCGCCATAATTACGGGCCTGCCGGGAATAGCAATACAACTGCTGCTGGTACCGCTGCTGGTGGATCGGCTGGAAACAATGCTGAAGGGGAGAGGTAAGGCATGAAGATAATGGGAAGACGAACAAAAACAAAAGCAATTCCTCTATTGGCAGGCATGCTGCTGATGACTGCGGCAACGGCTTCTGCCGGCTTGCCCAGCTACGATATGGAAGAAATAATCGTAACTGCGCAAACAGTCGAAGGACCGATAGTGAGGGAAAGCGTCAATGCAAAATACGTAAGTCCGGGAAAGGCGGCAACAATCCCGGAACTGCTGAGGCAGACAACCGGCATCGACATCAGTATGAGGACTGTCTACGGCGACAATCAGGACGGCACGGTAAAGCTGAGGGGTTTCGACGCCCGGCGTTACACAGTGCTGCTGGACGGCAGGCAGATTAATGCTGCCGGCGTAATGGGCGGCCAATATATTGATTGGAACAGTATCCCGCTCGCCACCGTGGAAAAAATTCAGATAATCAAGGGCGCCAAAACTGCCGAGCACGGCAATACCCTCGGCGGCACTATCAACATAGTCACAAAAAAGGACGCTGCCGGAGGCACTCTTAGCCTTCTGGCCGGCGAACAGGGCCGCTATGAGTATCGTTTTCATTACGGTGCACAGGCAGACAAGCTTAATCTGCAGGTTACGGCCGGCAAGGTTGGCGCCGACGCTTTTTTGCGCAATAATCATTACGATGCCGACCAGTATGGCTTAAGGCTTAATTATGAGGCGGGAGCCCGTGACAGCTTTATTGCCGGTTACCAAAGGACCAAGGCCGAAAGAGGCTTTATCATACCCAACAGGCCGGAATTAGCGGACTTTTCTCCTGCCTGGCCGACGGCTGACGGCGACAGCCTTTCACCAGCCGCGCCTTTTTCACTGCGTGACGGCTCTTACTGGGAAAAGGACAACAAATATTACGATTTCAGCTACCGAAGGAAAAACAATGCCGGCTTCTGGCAAGTTGATTATTATCGCAACGACGAGACAAGACGCGAGGTTGTCAAAAATGATGACGGCAGCGTTGTGCTGGACCGCCTCATACCAAGCGACAAGTCCGATTATCTGGGCGGCAAGGGCGAGACGAACCTTGGCAATCATACCTACAGCTACGGACTTGAGCAAAAAAAGCTGCGATACGGCTATGGCTTTTACAATGTCGGGACCGGAACCCCCATCTATCCATCTCAGAAGATAGACCTCTTCGGCGCCTACATCGCCGATACCTGGGCAATCGACGAACGGTGGAGTGCTTATCTCGGACTGCGCTATGACAAGTTTAAAGGAAGCAAGGATGCGCCGCAGTCTGCGGCCATGCGCGACTACGATACCGACAGCCTTTCGCCGAAGCTGAACCTTTCACTCCGCAATGACGAAAAAACAACAACGTTCCTTTCCGTAAACAGAGTCTGGCGGGCGCCCTCCATGGCGGAGTATTACTGGTGGTCGCAGAATTACAGCAATGCTGCGATTGGCGGCAACCCCAATCCTACCTATAATACGCAGCTGAAACCCGAAAAGGGAACGAGCTACGAAATTGCGGCCACGCACGCGTTCAGCGGCGCTTACAAGAGCAAGCTAACAGTATATTATGAAGATCTGGCGGACTATATCAACTTCCGCCACACATGGCCTTTTCTTGCCTACAATATTGACAGCGCCAAAATCTGGGGCTGGGAGTGGGAGAACGAATACAAGCTGAACAAAAACAGCAGTGTTCTTGTCAATTACACCAACCAGCACACGAAGAAAAGCGGCGTGCTAAGCTACGACAAGATTGGACTTTCGGGAGAGCTTGACTACAGTCCGCGACACAAGGTCGGCATAGCCTATCTTTATGATAAGGACGACTGGAATTTGCGCTACAGTGTCAATTACGTCAGCAGCCAGCAGGAGGCATTGTCCGGCGCCGTTAAAAAAATCGGCGGCTATACTGTACACAACCTCGGCATTACAAGAGCCCTGACGGAGCAAAGCGAAGTGACGCTTTACGTCGACAACCTGTTTGACAAGGAATACGCGCAGCAATACGGTTATCCGATGAGCGGCCGCCTGACAAGCGTTGTTTACACACAGAAATTTTAGGAGCGGTTATGGAAAAGAATGATATGGAAGTGCTTGCCGAAGCTGAATATTTTAACAAACTTGCGGATAAGTGGGACGAAATCAGGGAAGTCGATGACGTCAAGCTCTCTGAGCTCGTGCAGTTGTTGCACCTGAAACAGGACGACGAGGTGCTTGACATTGGCTCGGGAACGGGAGTATTGCTGCCGTATCTCGCTCCTCTTGTCAAAACTGTTACCGCGGTCGATTTTGCCGCGCATATGTTGGCAAAGGCGCAAGAAAAATGCGCAAGGTTTTCCAATATTTTCTTTTCGGTTTCCGACGTGCTCGCATATGAGCCGGAAAGAACGTTTGATAAGATAACCTGCCTGAATTTTTATCCGCACATCAGGGACAAGCGGTTGTTTGTTGAAAGAACGGACCTTCTTTTGGCGGCAAACGGAGAAATAACGATTATGCATGACCTTTCCCGGCAACAGGTTAACGATATTCACGGAAGCAGCGCAGAGATTGCCGATGACCGCCTGCGTGAGGCCGCAGCTGAAGCGGAGATTTTTCAGGCCAACGGCTTCAGCGTAAAGAGGATTATCGAAAATGACAGCTGCTATTTTTTGCAGCTGCGTAAGAACCGAAAACAGGCTTATCAAAAATCTTGATTAAGAGCAGCGTCAATCAAATTGACATGCGCTCTGCCATGTAGTAAAATCGGTAGTGAGCTTTTTATTGCTCGGTAATTGTCTTGGTAGCTCAGCAGGATAGAGCGATCGCCTCCTAAGCGATAGGTCGTGAGTTCGAATCTCGCCCAGGACACCAAAAGAAAATGAAACCGCGCAGATAATGCGCGGTTTTTATTTTTGGGGATTGTTTTGAAAAAATTACAATATAAATAGTATAATGAACTATATGTGAGCATTATTACATAGGCAAGAGGAGAAGCGCTATGACATGGTTCTTGCAAAGCATTGGCAACGCCGCAGGTGAAATTTCCGTTAACAATCACACTTACGCGATGAAGCCGGGCCGCAGCGTTGCGATTGACGATATTTCAAAAAGCGGGCAAAGCGTGCTGATGAATTCAGCGGCGGGCAAGCTTGCCGACAGCCAGGACAGCTTTCTGTTATGCTGCCTGCCGATTGATCCTCAAACAGAGAACTTTTTTCTTTCTGCCACTTTTACCGTAAGAAATAAAAGTATGGGTGATAATCAAAGCGGTTTCGGACTTATCGTCCTTGACAGCGTGGTGAGCATGGATGAGAGGTATGTTCACCGTAATTATCTGGCCGCCGGGTGTTTCCGTCTGACGCGGCATACGGTAAAAGAAAACGGTGTGAGAATTGTTGCCGGATATGAAACTGAAGCGCCGTTATCTGCCGAAGGGAGAATTGTAGATGGTTCAAGATGTTTTGAAGGGGGGCCTGCCGGCGCGAAAGACAAGCTAAGCATTACCCTCGCAAAAACGGATGAGGGCTTTTTGGCGGGCAACGGTGACAAAAGCATTTTTGTTCCGGGCTGCGACTTTTTGCGCCAACAGGACAAAAACAATATTTATGTCGG
>JAAYIB010000116.1 GCA_012744295.1 Acholeplasmataceae bacterium | reverse complement strand
TTTATCATAAGCATTGGCAAACGTCTTGCTTCTTATCAGATAGCAGCGCTTACATTTCTAATATTAATTTTGATAGGAACAGCGATTTTAATGTTGCCGGCAGCGAGCGCTGCCGAAAAAGAACTTGTCTTGGTGGACGCCTTTTTTACGGCAACTTCAGCGGTATGCGTTACCGGCTTGGTTGTAGTTGATACGGCAACCCAGTTCTCCCTGTTTGGACAAATGGTTATCATAACCTTGATACAGCTTGGCGGTCTTGGTATTATGACCTTTGCAACCCTTTTAAGCGTTGCTATCGGCAAAAAAATAAATTTGCGCGAGCGCCTTCTGCTTCAGGAGACTTTGAACCAGGAAGTATTTTCAGGGGTGGTTCGACTTGCTCTGCATGTTGTTAAATATACATTCCTAATAGAATTCATTTTTGGTTCGCTGCTTGCAATCCATTTATACCCTGCTCACGGTCAGCAAGGAATATATCTCGGATATTGGCATGCTGTATCGGCCTTTTGCAATGCCGGGTTCGACCTGTTCGGCAACTATGAAAGCTTTGTCTCCTTTAAAGGAGACATTGTAGTGAATCTTTACCTGACGGTGCTGATAACACTTGGAGGGCTCGGCTTCATAGTATTGGAAGACGCGATAACCAAAAAGAGTTTTAAAAGATTAACGCCGCACAGTAAGATTGTCTTACTGGCATCTTCAGTGCTGCTGATAGGAGGGGCTGTGTCTTTGTGGTTGACAGAGCGCAGCAACGTGCAAACGATTGCCCGACTATCCGGTGCCGAGCAGCTGCTTACATGCCTTTTTCAATCGGTAACAGCGAGAACGGCAGGTTTTAACACTTTGCCAATTGAAAGGCTTACCGAGAGTTCTCTTTTAGTATTGATGGTGCTGATGGTCATCGGGGCATCTCCGACGTCGACCGGAGGAGGTATCAAAACAACCACGGCAGTCGTTGTTTTGATGGAAACCTGGACGTTGCTTCGCGGAAAAACCGATATTGTTATCTTTGAGCGGCTTATTGGCAAAAAGGCGGCTCATAAGGCTTTTGCCATCTTGGTTCTTGCCTTTTCTCTAATTACTGCGGTTACGCTGTTTATTTCCACGATTGAAAATTTACCGCTAATCAAGGTTCTATTTGAGGTTGTTTCTGCATTCGGCACTGTAGGGTTGTCGGTTGGAATTACGAAAGACCTGTCTGTAATCAGCAAGATTCTGCTAATCTTAACAATGTTTGCCGGTAGAGTTGGAATCCTGACCTTCGCAATGCTTTTAATGAGCAAACCGCGTCAAAATAGAATCATATATCCTGAAGTTAAGATAATAATTGGATAGAGGGGAAAATATGAAAAAAAGAGAAAGACAGTTCGTTGTACTTGGAATGGGTCGCTTCGGCGTTAGCGTTGCCAAGACACTATTTGCACTTGGTTATGACGTGCTCGGAATTGACAAAGATGTTGAAATCGTCCAAAGTCTAAGTAACGATCTGACGCACGTTGTGGCGGCGGACCTATTGGACGAGGAAACTTATAAAACATTGGGCTTGCGTAATTTTGACGTTGCGGTTGTTGCTGTCAGCGCTCTGGAACCGAGCGTTATGGCTACGCTTATGCTCAAGGAGTGCGGGGTTCCGTTAATTATTGCCAAGGCTTCGAATTCGTTGCACGGCCGCATGTTGGAAAAAGTCGGTGCAGACAAGCTCATTTACCCGGAAAGGGATATGGGCGTCAGAGTGGCGCACAATCTTGCAGACAGTAACATTGTCGATTATATTGAACTGGTCGACAATCTAAGCATAATGGAAATCGAGGCTCCGAATGCCATGTGGGGAAAAAGCTTGTCAGAAGTCGAATTCCGGCGTGTTTTCAAGGTTACGGTTGTTGCAATACGGAGAATGGAGGAGCTTTTTGTTAATCCCAATCCTGAAATTATGATACATAAGGACGATGTCCTAATTATCCTTGGTTCGGCAGAGAGTATTAAAGCATTGGAGGCAAGCATGTGAGGAAAGCAATCAGCAGTATATCAAATCCCTTAATAAAAGAAACATACGACCTTCATAGTAAGAAGTACCGCACTGAAAGGAGTGCTTTTATAGTTGAAGGCACGCGCTGCGTCGAGGAGGCTCTGGCCTCCGGCTGGGAAATTGAAAACATTTTTTACGATGAATCCGTAAATTCCGCAAGAACACGCGAAACAGCCGAAAAAGCCGAAAAAGAAGGCGTGGCTGTCTTTGCTGTAACGCCGGAAGTGATGAAGAAGCTGAGCGACACGGAAACGCCTCAGGGCATTTTGGCAACTGTCAGGAGGAGCAGCGTCGACCTTACCGGTTTCACGGATAGGGAAGACGGACTTATCCTAATAGTTGATGAAATTCGTGACCCCGGCAATCTTGGAACTATTATCCGAACTGCTGACGCTGCAGGAATTACAGCGGTAGTTCTTTTAGCAGGATGCGCAGACCTCTACGCGCCGAAAACTGTCAGGGCAACGATGGGATCTTTGTTTCACCTGCCGCTGGTTGTAAATCAGGACAAGGAAGAACTTATTACCTGGTGCAGGAAGAATGATTGGCAAATTGTCGCAAGTTCCCTATCCGGTGCAGACAGTATTTATGAATTCGCGCAGCCGAAAAGATGCGCGCTCATCCTTGGAAATGAGGCTTCGGGAGTAAGCTCGCCCTTGCTTGCTGCAGCGGATCATAAGGTTTTCGTACCAATGCGGGGCACGGCGGAATCCTTGAACGTGGCGGTCGCTGCGGGAATAATTCTTTTTGAGTTCCTGAGGGCTGGACTTGTCACAAAAAACAAGGGTGTGTTATAATACTATTTGTTAATTCAAGAGTTTCAAACCTCTATGACGAAGAGAGTACGTTGCAAATGTGATACAGAAAGCGCGGCCATGGCTGAGAGCCGCATGAAACGTTTGGGCTGAAGTTCACTTCCGAGGGTTTCAACTGAAGGCCGAAAGCTGCGTAGGTTGAACGTCTGTCGCGTTAAGACGATAAAGTAAGAAATTAGGGTGGTACCGCGGAACAAAGCTTCCGCCCCTTTTATAGGGGGCAGAGGCTTATTTTTTTTAGGAGGATGGCCATGATTGATAAGCTGCAAGCACTGAAACAGCAGGCATTGCTTGATTTGGAAGCAGTAAGCTCGCTGGAAGAATTAAAAAATCTAAAGGTCCGGTATCTGGGTAAGAAGGGTTCGCTGACCGAAATCTTGCGCGCCATGGGAGCGCTTTCGGCAGAAGAAAGACCAAAAGTCGGCCAGGTTGTTAATGAAATCCGCACAGAACTTGAGGAAAAAATCGACGCGTGCGGCGGTTTGCTGGAAGAAAAGACTCTTGCCGAAAAACTGGCGAATGAAAAAGTTGATATAACCCTGCCCGGCAGGTCAGTTAAAATCGGTCATCTGCATCCGATAACCTTGACAATGAGGGAAATCAAGAAGATTTTTATGAGAATGGGCTTTGCTGTTTGCGAAGGTCCGGAAATTGAAAACGATTATTACAATTTTGAGGCTTTGAATCTGCCGAAGGACCACCCCGCGAGAGACATGCAGGACTCTTTTTACATAACGGAGGAGTTCCTGCTTCGGACGCACACATCGCCGGTACAAGCCCGTACCATGCAGAGCCTCGAAGGAAACGCGCCGATTCGCATGATAGCTCCCGGCAAGGTTTACCGCAGAGACTATGATGCCACTCATTCACCGATGTTCCACCAGGTTGAAGGCCTCGTTGTTGATAAGAATATCAGCATGGCTGATTTAAAAGGCACGCTGGAGTTGTTTCTAAGGGAAATGTTCGGCAATTCGGTCAAAGTAAGATTACGTCCGAGTTTTTTCCCATTTACCGAGCCCTCGGCCGAAGTTGATATTTCCTGCGTTATTTGCGGAGGAAGTGGCTGTAGGGTTTGTAAAAATTCAGGATGGCTGGAAATACTCGGTTCGGGGATGGTGCACCCCAATGTCCTTGCCATGAGCGGCTTTGACCCTTCTGAAGTAAGCGGCTTTGCATTCGGGATGGGCGTGGAACGCATAGCGATGTTGAAATACGGCATTGATGACTTACGTCTGTTCTTTGAAAATGACCTACGGTTCATTCGTCAATTTAAATAAGGAGGATTTGTTATGTTAGCATCCTTAAACTGGTTAAGAGAATATGTTGAAATTACAGATACTCCGGAAGTTTTGGCGGATAAGCTTACTCGCGCCGGAACACCGGTGGAATTTATTACCTATCTCGGCGAGGGACTGAACGGCGTTGTTACGGGTAAAGTTGTGGAAATAAAACATCACCCCGATGCCGACAAGCTGTGGGTTTGCAGCATTGACACCGGCAGCGGCGAGCTTGTGCAGATTTTGACCGGTGCGCAAAATGTGGTGCAGGGAGCGGTTGTTCCGGTTGCCGTTGTCGGCTCGGAGCTGCCAAACGGCATGAAGCTGAAAAAGGCAAAAATGCGTGGTCTTGAATCCTTCGGCATGCTTTGTTCTGCTTTCGAACTCGGATTAGATGCCAAGCTTTTGCTGCCGTCGCAGCGTGACGGAATTTTGCTGCTTGCGGAGGATACTCCGATTGGATTGGATATCAAGGATGTACTGGGTCTTAATGACGTGATTTTTGATTTTGACTTGACCGCAAACAGGGGCGACTGCTTCAACATGCTCGGCCTTGCGAGGGAAGTTGCGGCGATTACCGGTGCGAGGCTTAATCTGCCGGATTTCACGGTCAGGGAAGAGGCTGAGGGCAGCGCTGAGTCAATGGCAATGGTGGAAATACAGGACTCGGCGCTTTGCAGCCGATTTTCCGCCCGTGTATTAAAGGATATCGAAATCAAGGAATCGCCGGCCTGGATGCAGAAAAGGCTTCGTGCCTGCGGCATCAGACCGATCAGCAACGTTGTTGACGTTACCAACTATGTAATGCTGGAACTCGGTCAGCCTATGCATGCCTACGATTACGACAAGGTTGCCGGGCACAAGCTCATCGCGCGAAGAGCGGTTACAGGTGAAACCTTGCTGACACTTGACGGGCAGGAAAGAAAACTCAACGAGTCCATGATTGTTATCAGTGATAATGAAAAAGCCGTAGGCCTTGGCGGTGTCATGGGTGGTCTTGTGACCGAGGTGACTGCTGCAACGAAAAATGTTCTGCTCGAGGCCGCAAGTTTTGACGGCGTTACGATCAGAAGAACAAGTCGCCTGCTGGGTTTGCGGAGCGAGGCTTCAGGCCGGTTTGAACGGGGAGTTGACACTCAGCTCAGCTTCAATGCTTTGAACAGAGCGGCATTTTTGCTGGAAGGCATGGCTGCCTGCAAGACAGTTCCAGGCATTGTAGATGCATATCCTGTTTCCCGCGAGCCTCAAAGCATCAATGTTTGCCCTCAATCCATCAATCGCCGTCTGGGTACTGACATTCCCGGAAAAGAAATGGCGGCAACTTTGGGAAAGCTCGGTTTCGAAGTTTCAGAACAAACATACGGACTGAGAATCGTTGTCCCAACCTGGCGAACTGATGTTACATGTGAGGCTGACATCAGTGAGGAAATCGTGCGCATGGCCGGACTCGACAACATCGAGGCACACCTGCCCTGCCTTGCTGTGACGCAGGGCGGTCAGGGGATCGTTGAAGAAGTCCAGGAACTCGTCAGAGACTTTATGGCAGCAGCCGGGTTCAGCGAAGTCATCAACTACAGTTTCATCCACCCGTCAAGTTTTGACAAAATCGGGTTAAGCAGGGAAGACGGACGTCGTCAGGCAATCGAGATCATGAATCCCATTACAGAGGAATTCAAGGTTATGCGTACGACTTTGCTTCCCGGCATGCTCGCCGCTGCCTCCTACAACATAGCACGTCAAAACAATCGTGTAGCGATTTTCGAGGTGGGAAGGGCCTATCGGAGCGAGCAGCTGCCGCTTAAGGAATTTCCTGTGGAAAAACCGATGCTTTGTGCGGTGATGAGCGGCAGACGAAATGAACTAAATTGGAACGAACAAAGGGATGCCATTGATTTTTATGATGTCAAGGGAGTCGTTGAAGGCCTTGTGACAAGATTGCAGTTGAAGGACTGTAAGTTTGTGGCCGGCAGGTCCCCTTATCTTCATCCCGGTAAAAGCTGCGAGCTTGAAGTTAATGGCGTGGCAATAGGCTGTTTTGGAGAACTGCATCCGGCGGTTCATGCTTCTTACGGGATAGGGCAGTCGGTATATGTTTTTGAGTTGGAAATCGAACCACTGGTGGAGTCGGTAAAGTATGTTCCCCAATATCGCCAACTGCCAAAGTTCCCGGGCACTTTCAGGGATATTGCCGTTGTTGTGCCGAACGAAGTCATAATGAGTGACTTAATGGAGGTCATTGAGAAAAATGCCGGCAGTCTGCTGCAAAAGGCGCAAGCCTTTGATGTATATACCGGCAAACAAGTTGCGGAAGGCTTTAAGAGCATTGCATTTAACCTGAAGTTTCAAGCGCAGGATAGAACGCTTACAGACGAGGAAATTGACAAAGTCATTAAACATGTTATTGATTCCGTTAGTGCTGCCTTTGCGGCAAGGCTGAGGGAATAGCAGAAAAGGGCGAATGCAGGTGGAAGATGTTGCTTCTACCTGCATTTCTTCTGCTTATTTCTATATATTGGCAAGCGTTTGAGTGATGTAACCAAGCGAATCTTATGTTATAATTACTCAAGGTTCACATAAAATTAAGTTAGGTGGTAATAATCTTGCGTATAGTTGTAGTAGGAGCGGGAAAACTTGGCTACAGCGTTGCCCAGTTGCTGGCGGACGACCAATATGACGTCGTTGTTATCGAACAGGATGAGAAACGACGGGAAGTGGTTAAAAACAGTCTTGACGTTTTGACAATTGGTGCCAATGGTGCAAGCCCTATGACAATGCAGGAAGGCTTTGTTAAAGATGCCGACATGTTGTTGGCATCCACCGACAGCGATGAAGCCAATATGATCATCTGCAGCCTGGCAAAGCAAAATGGTGTCAAGCACACGGTCGCACGTATTCGCAATACTGATTACGCTCAGTTGTCGGACGCCTTCCTTAAAGATACGATGAAGATAGACATGATTCTTAATCCCGAGCAGATAACCGCGAAGGAAATCAACAGAATCTTAATGACGCCGGCGGCTTTGAATGTTGAGGATTACGCTGAAGGTCGTGTCAGGATGTTTGAAGTAAAGCTGAGAAAAGACTCTCCGTTTGCCGGCATCCCTCTAAAAAAACTGGAAATACCAAAACAAATCCTCGTGGCCATGATTTTCCGCAACAACGAGATGATCATACCCCATGGTGATGACGTCATGCGTGACAATGACCATGTGTTCTTTGTTGGCGGCAAGGACGTCATTCATGATTTTGAAAGCGAGTTTACAACCACCCATTCCAAGGCCGAGCGAGTCATCATTATTGGGGCCGGTCGTACAGGTCGTTTTCTTGCGCCGTTGCTTGAACAGCAGGGACTTTTTGTAAAAATAATTGATAAAAACAAGGAACGCTGCCAGTTGATAGCGCAAAAACTAAATAGGGGAATAGCCCTTCATGGTGACGGCACGGATATCGACCTTCTGGTAGAGGAAGGTATTGCCGAAGCAGACGTTGTTGTCTGCGTCACTGAGGACGACAAGCTGAATCTTTTGCTCGCTCTTTTGGCAAAGCATCTTGGCGCTGCCAAAACCATAGTAAGAGTTGCCCGCAATGAATATGTGGAACTGATGGAAAAGGTAGGAGTAGACATTGTGCTTTCGTCACGTCTTCTCAGCTCCGGCGAGGTTTTGCGTTTTATTCGACGTGGCGGAGTTGTTTCGGTTTCCTTGCTCGAAGGGGCGAAGGCGGAAGCCATTGAATTGATTCTGCCGGAAAACTCACCAATTGCGGGCAAGAGACTGCGCGACGCCGCACTTGATAAGGAATGCCTGGTTTGCGCCGTTGTGCATGATAACGAGGTAGTTGTGCCAAACGGTGACACCGTTCTGTGGCCGGGAGACAGGGTAGTAATTTTTGTCAAGGCGGGCTATGTTAAAATTGTGATGCCGGCCTTTGAAGGCCAGGAGTAGAAAATGAACCTGAAGCTCGTCCTGTTTGTGCTTGGAAAAATTGCGCTTGCCTTTGCGGGAACTCTGATTTTTCCGCTTTTAGTTTCGCTCTATTATGGCGAAGAAATCATTCTGCCTTATTTAGTGCCAATTTTAATATCTTTGCTGCTGAGGCTGGCCGTTGGAAAGTTCATACTTAAATACCGCGGACGCCTGTCCTTGCGCGATGGTCTTGGTATCGTTGGCCTTAGCTGGTGTTTTGTCTGCTTTATGGGTGCGTTGCCCTATTTTCTTCTTGGAATTGACGTAATTTCGGCATTTTTCGAAAGCGTCGCAGGTTTTACGACTACCGGGGCCAGCAGCATTAAAAGCCTTGCCGCATTGCCGGCAAGTCTGCTTTTGTGGCGTAGCCTTACCCAGTGGCTCGGGGGTCTTGCCATCATACTCGTCTTTATCACGCTTGTGCCGCAGGTAGGCAGCAGCGGAGAAAGACTGTTCACTGCGGAGCTGCACGGCGAATCGTCAGAAAGAATGATGCCGCGCATCAGAACAACAATTTCACTTTTAGGTCTGTCCTATACAGCTGTAACTCTGCTGCTTATTTTTTGCCTTTGGCTTTTTGATACGAGCTTTTTTAGTGCCGCCAACTACGCGATGGCTACGGTTTCAACGGGTGGCTTTACTCCCGTTGACGGTGGTTTGAAACAACTGAACAGTCCTGCGCTTGAAATTGTTTTAATGATATTTATGCTTTTTTCAGGCGGCAGCTACATTCTGTATTACAAGGTTTATAAGGATGGTCTTAAAAGCTTCTGGCATGATAAGGAATTTCTTGCCTACCTTGGGGTAATTCTGTTCTTCGGCATTTTATTGGCAATTAATCTTGCGGCAAACAGTCGCTATGAAGGATGGGAAAGCTTTTACCAAGGTTTGTTTCAGGCAATATCGGTCATAACGACAACCGGTTTTAGCATCAGCGATTACAATACCTGGCCGGAGTTCAGCCGCTTTTGCATTTTGCTGATGATGTTTGTAGGAGGCTGCGCGGGTTCGACGGCAGGCGGTATCAAGGTAGCCCGCCTGATGGTTTTATTCAAGCTGAGCTGGTCGGAGCTGAAAAGGACGCTGCATCCACACATGGTTGTAGACGTCCAAATGTCAGGGAATCACGTTCCTTCTAACGTAATTATAAGTATCAGCAGGTTCTTCTTCGTTTATATGGCTGTTTTTGTCCTGGGCTCGCTGCTTCTATCATTGACAGGCTCGCTGGGGATGCTTGATGCTATTGGGATAGCAGCATCATGTCTCGCGAACATAGGACCAGCATTCGACATGGTCGCGCCGTTTTCCACATATGCTGATGTTTCCGGCACGGGCAAATTACTTTCCTGCGTCTTGATGATTTTTGGCCGTTTGGAAATTTTCACGCTTCTTATTTTTTTTAGCCCGGAATTCTGGCACAGCAGGAAAAACTGGTAAAAAAAAAGCGCTGGAGGAAGCTCATGAATTTCAGATTGTTGTCTTTTTTCTTGGGAAAACTTTGTTTAACTTGTGGAGCAGCGCTTTTATTGCCTTCATTACTGGCCCTTTACGGAGACGAAAAAACGGCTTATGACTTTTTATCTTCAAGCCTGATTGCGGGAAGCCTCGGTTTTTTCTTTGTCGGGTATGGCAATGCGGACGGCAAGGGTATTACCTACAGGGAAGGAGTTGCAATTGTCGGCCTTGGTTGGCTGATTATAACATTACTCGGCTCGCTTCCTTATATTTTTGCCGGTGTGCTTGACCCTGTATCGGCTTTTTTTGAAAGTGTTTCCGGTTTTACGACAACCGGTGTTACGGCTTTTGAAAAAATCAGCAGTCTGCCGTCAAGCGTGCTCCTCTGGCAAAGTATGACGCATTGGTTCGGCGGTATAGGCATAGTGGTTGTCTTTATTGCACTCTTGCCGCAGGTTGGAAGCGGCACCGTACACATGTTTAATGCCGAAGTAACCGGTCCTACGGCGGAAAGGGTTATGCCGCGTATTAAAAATACGGCGCTGGTTTTGTTTAAAATATACGCTCTTTTCACTTTGTCGGCAATGCTGCTCCTGATGCTGGCCGGTATGAGTGTTTTTGATGCTGTGACGCATTCTTTATCGACAATTGCCGCCGGTGGCTTTTCCAACTACGACGACGGCATAGCGCATTTTAACAGCCCTTTGATCGAAGGCATTATTACTTTCTTCATGATTGTCGCCGGCAGCAACTTCGGTTTGTATTATCAGGCATCACACAATGGCCTGCGGGCTTTGTGGCAAAATACGGAGTTTCGTGCTTACGTGTCGATAATCGTTTTGATGTCTATCGCAATAGCGTGCAACCTTTATTATAACAACGTATTCAATGGGACAAATTCGCTCAGGTATTCTATTTTTCATGTGACCTCTGTCATCAGCACGACGGGCTTTGTCAGCGGCGATTTTAACAACTGGCCGACATTCAGCAAGCTTGGTCTTCTGTTTTTAATGGTCGTTGGCGGCTGTGCCGGTTCTACGGCGGGAGGGATAAAGGTTTCAAGACTGGTTGTTCTTGTAAAGATGGTCTTTGCACATCTTAAAGGAACCTTTCATCCTTCCATGGTATTTGACATCACGATGAACGGTAAGACGGTGCCTTCGCGCGTCATTGCAGGGATTGCCCGCTTCTTTTTTTTGTATGTCGTGGTTTTTGCCGTCCTGTCTTTCTTGATGGCGGCCTCCGGCCTGTCAGTGGTTGAATCCATAAGCATAATAGCCGCAACAATCAGCAGCGTTGGGCCGGTTCTTGGCGTCGCTGAAGCTGCCTTTGTATATTCCGAAATTACTCCTTTTGGAAAAATGGTAGTATGTCTTTCTATGTTATTGGGGAGACTTGAGCTTTTTACGCTCTTAGTGCTTTTGCGGCCGGAATTTTGGCGCTCAACAAGGTATTGGTAAGAATTAGTTTTACATAAATATTTATCTGATTCAAGCATTCAAAAGCACATAAAGATGTAAAGCAATGCAAAAAATGTTATAACATAACTGTTTGGCGAGCTTGCCGGTGGTTCATCAGTCGCTGTTGTTAAACAACTATATTAAAGCTATAACTGTTTTCAGATTCCAGGCGGATAGTCAGTTTAAGAAAAAATTGCATGCAGTTTCAAAAAGCTGGGGGACGTATATGAATTTCAGATTGTTGGCTTTTTTCTTGGGAGAGCTAAGTTTCACTTGTGCGGCCGCACTTCTTTGCCTTTGCTCCTGGCTTCTTTTAGCGGAGAAAAGACTATTTTTAACTTTCTTTCTGCAAGTCTCATCGGCGTGATACTTGGTTTCATCTTTATACAGTTCGGCAAAGCGGAAGAAAAGGAAATTACGTACAGGGAAGGTGTGACAATTGTCGGACTTGGCTGGCTGGTTGTGACTTTTCTCGGCTCTCTGCCTTACGTTTTTGCATGCGTGCTTGATCCCGTATCGGCTTTTTTTGAAAGCGTTTCCGGTTTTACCACAACGGGAGCTACGACTATTGCAAAAATCAATGGACTGCCTTCAAGTATTCTTTTATGGCGAAGCATGACGCACTGGTTCGGAGGAATAGGCATTATCGTTGTTTTTATTGCGCTATTGCCACAGGTTGGGCGAGGTACGGTACACATGTTTAACGCGGAGGTAACCGGACCGACGGAGGAAAGGGTTTTGCCACGCATCAAAACAACGGCCGTAGTCCTTTGCAAGATTTATGCACTGTTTACTTTGGCGGCCATGCTGCTTTTAATGATGGCCGGCATGGATTTCTTTGATTCCTTGACTCACTCATTCTCAACCATAGCCACCGGGGGTTTTTCCAACTATGACGCCAGTATAGCCCAGTTCAAAAGCCCGTTGGTCGAAGCAATAATAACTTTATTTATGATTATCGCCGGAGGAAATTTCGGATTATACTATGCAGCTTCACGCAAAGGGCTGCGTGTTTTTTGGCAGGATACGGAATTTAAAGCATATGTGTCGATCATAGTTGCAATCACAACCGCAATTGCGTTGAATCTGTATTACAACAATTATTTTGATGGAACAGACTCATTAAGGCACTCGGTTTTTCAGGTTGCTTCAATTATCAGCACTACAGGTTTTGTCAGTAACGACTTCGATGTTTGGGCGCCTTTCAGCAAACTTTGTCTTGTACTGCTCATGTTCGTGGGAGGCTGTGCAGGGTCAACGGCCGGCGGAATCAAGGTTTCAAGGGTAGTGCTGCTTGCGAAGATGGCTATTGCTCATTTGGAAAGAACAATTCATCCGTCCATGGTAGTCGACATTTCAATGAACGGCAAGACAATTCCCACACGTGTAATTGCCGGAATTGCTCGTTTCTTTTTCTTATACATAGTAATTTTTGCCCTCCTGTCTTTGCTGATGGCTTCGACAGGTCTGACCGTGATTGACTCCATAGGCATAATTGCCGCAACGATCAGCAGCGTGGGTCCTGCGCTTGGTGTTGCAGGAGCAACCTGTACTTATGCTGAAATCACTCCATTTGGAAAGATAGTAGTGTGTTTGGCGATGTTATTGGGAAGGCTTGAGCTTTTTACACTGTTGGTGCTTTTGCGCCCGGAATTCTGGCGTGCAACAAGGCATTGGTAAAAAAAGCTTTGCACAAAATTTGATTTGGATTATAATTAATAGATAAGCAGTCTTTAGAAAGAAGGGTGATAGTAATGGCTTTAAAAAAATACTCGTTTGGCTACGGCCATGGAACGCAGGAAATTGAGCTGCCGGAGGAGAAGATTCTGCAGGTGATTAACGGAAATCCTTCGACTAAGATAGAAGACGTGAAACAGGCTACACTTGAGGCAATCCGCAATCCCATTGGCTCAGAACCACTGCAGAAGGTTGTTGTCAAGGGAGACAAGGTAGGTATTGTAGTAAGTGACATTACCCGCAGCTGGATAAGGACAAATGAATTCCTGCCGGTAATAATAGACGAACTGAACCTTGCCGGCATACCGGATGAAGACATCTTTGTCCTTGTTGCACAAGGAACGCACCGCGCACATACGAGAGAGGAAGACATTGCTGTTTGCAGCCGGGAGGTTGCAGACCGTGTCAGGATCTATCAGCACTTTTCCAAAGATGAGGAAGGCCTGACCTATATCGGGACCACAAAACGAGGAACGCCGGCGTACATTAATAAGAGAATTTTAGATGCGGACAAGGTTATCATCACAGGCGGCATAACAATTCACCTGATGGCAGGTTTCGGCGGCGGCCGCAAGAGTATTATGCCGGGCGTTGCCGGTGATACAACGATTCAAAAAAACCATGCCCTGGCGCTTGCTGCCGACGTTGGAGCAGGAGCCAGCCTCGAGTGTGCGAGCACTAAAATAGATGGTAATCCTTTGCATGAAGACATGTGCGAAATAGCGGCAATGGTGAATCCCTGTTTTCTGGTTAACTCCGTGATGAACGCCGAGGGCGACTTCTCTCGTATCGTGGCCGGACACTGGTATGATGCCTGGCTGGAAGGCACAAAGGACGTAATGACGATTCAGGGTGTAGAAGCCAAAGCCAAGGCTGACGTAGTTATTGCGAGCCCCGGAGGTTTTCCGAAAGACATTAACATGTACCAGGGAAGCAAAACCTATGATACTGCCGGTATGGCCCTAAAACCGAATGGAATAATGATAGCGATGCTTGACTGCCCCGATATCAACGAACCTCAGGCATTTATTGATTCCTTCAGGTTCTCTGACATGCTTGAGTTCGAAAAAGCCTGCAGGGCTGCCTTCACGATACCTTTCTTCATCGCTTTCACCGTATCGCAGCTGGCGCACAACAACACGGTTTATCTTGTTACAAGAAAGGAAAACTTTGACATTGTCAGAAGGACGGGACAGATTCCTGTTGAAAGCCTCGAGGAGGCCTGGAAACTTGCCCAGGCAGAACTTGCGAAGCAGGGAAAAACAGATTACACGATAAATATCATGCCGCACGCGGCCAATACCGTGCCAATGATTGGCTGATAAAGAAACCGGGCTTTATTCGTAAAAGAATAAAGCCCGGTTTTTACATAATGAGTAATTGATGTTATTAGATGCGGTTGCTGGAATTTAAAACATTGCGCATCTTGTGCGTTACCATGTCCTGAATGGCCTGGCGCGCAGGGCGCAGATACTGGCGGGGATCGAAGTCGCCGGGGTTGGCCGCAAGATACTGACGGATAGAGGCTGTCATTGCAAGCCGCAGGTCTGTGTCAATATTGATTTTACAGACACCAAACTTGCCCGCACGCAAGAGCATTTCTTCAGGGACTCCCTGCGCACCTTCGATTTTTCCACCATATTGGTTGCAAAGCGCTACGAATTCAGGCAATACGGTTGAGGCGCCGTGGAGAACCAGCGGAAAATTAGGCAAAAGATCACTGATTTTCTCCAATCGGGCAAAATCAAGCTCCGGTTTGCCTTTGAACTTGTAGGCACCGTGACTGGTACCAATGGCAATAGCCAAAGAATCAACACCGGTACGCTCGACAAATTCGACAGCCTGGTCGGGGTCCGTGTAGGTCGCGTCTTTGGCGGCAACCTTGACAGCGTCTTCCACGCCGGCCAGCTTGCCCAACTCGGCCTCAACCACAACACCTTTATTGTGGGCATAGTCGACGACGCGCCTTGTCAGTTCGATATTGTCTTCAAAAGAATGTTTGGAGCCGTCAATCATTACCGAAGTAAAGCCACCGTCAACACAGGATTTGCAGATTTCGAAATCTTCGCCATGGTCAAGATGCAGACAGATTGGCAGGCCGGTGTCTTCCACGGCAGCCTCGACCAACTTCATAAGATAGATATGCTTGGCATATTTGCGTGCACCTGCAGATACCTGGAGTATGAGCGGGGACTTCTCGCTTTTGGCTGCATCAACTATGCCCTGAATGATTTCCATGTTATTGACGTTAAAGGCGCCAACGGCATATTGGCCTTCGTAAGCTTTCTTAAACATTTCCGCAGATGTTATTAAAGGCATAAAATTACCTCCCTTTATAGTTTGTTTATCCTAATTATAGCACAGCTGCAGTAAAAATGGCTTATGTAATAATTTTAACGATAATTTGCAAGCAATCTCAGGAATTCCTGCGGAAGCGGCGCGGAAATTTTGATTAAGCTCCCTCGAAGAGGATGGCGGAAGGTGATGCGCCAGCAATGCAGAGCCTGCCTTGTTTGAGGCCCGGGCTCGCCGTAAAGGCTGTCACCGACAAGAGGGCAGCCTATAGCCGCGGAATGCACCCTGATTTGATGGGTTCTTCCCGTGTGCAGCTGAAATTTTACGAGGCAGGCACCGCGAGCGTATTTCGCTAAAACCGTATAGCTTGTGAGGGACTTTTTGCCGTTCACACAATCCACCTGCCGTTCAATAATGCTGCCAGGCTTGCGGCCAATCGGAAATTTAATCACACCCGCGCCTTCAGGCGGGCAGTTTTGCAGCAGCCCGAGGTATTCTTTTTGCAGTTCCTGTAAGGAAAGCTGATGCTGAATTTCCGGCTTTTTCGCGAATATAACGAGGCCTGAGGTGTTGCGATCAAGTCTGTACAAAGGGTGGATCTTTGTGTTTAAGCCTTTCGCGGCAAAGTAATAGGCAAGAAAATTGGCAATTGTCTGCCCGCCTTCCTTAACAGTCGGATGAACAAGGACGCCCGCAGGCTTGTTGATGACTATCAGTTCCTCATCTTCGTAGGCAATCAGCAATTCCGCCTGTTCGGGAATAACTGGCGAAGGAGTCGCGGTAAGGTCTATAGTCACGATATCGCCCGGATATATAATGCTTTTTAAAGATGCAGGCCTGTCATTGACGCAAACGCTCCCCTCGCGTTGAATGCGGCGGCAGTTAGTCAGGGAAAAACCGTTTTGCTTGAGTAATGAGCGCACGCTGCATGGTCCATCGTTTAGGTTCAGAGAGTAGGCTGTCATTTTAATGCCCCGTAGTTCTTATGTCAACGACTTCGATTTTATCCAACTGGTTTTTCACCTGTCGCCTGATGTTTTGCAGATAAATTTCATAAAGCTCCTTTTGCTCGAGCATTTCCTGATGCGTGAGGACGTGTGTGCGTTTCTTTTTTGCCAGTTCATTTATCCTTGTTATAAGTGCTGTTATTCCCATATTTGTCTCCTTTCATAGTCAATAGGATTATATCAGATATACTAGGATTCGACAATTTGAGGGGGAGAGATGGTGAAAAGAGCGGCATCTTGACGAAAAGAGAAACTTGTGATAAATTTAACTGGTAATTTAATATTTAAAATGGTGCCCGTAAGGGCTTTAAATGGAAGCCGGTTTGAATCCGGCGCGGTCCCGCCTCTGTGAAAGCATTTTTGCTTAAGCCAGAAACCTGCCGGCTTGGTTGAGCATATTACCTGCGAGAGATAGGAAGCTCCGGACGATTTACTTCGTGCCTTGTTTTGCTGTTTCTTGCCTTCAGTCATAAGCTGGGGGCTTTTCTTTTATCTGTTTCAATTCTGTCTAAGCTTGTTAAAGATTTAAAAACGAAATATTTGTATTTAGCAAAGAGTCGCGGGAGGTAAGTAATACATGTTGATCAAAAGAAACAACGCAGGGAAAATTCTGGCTTTATTGGGTGCCTTTTTACTCCTGTCAGCTTTTGCCTCTCTGCTTTTCGGTCAAATCAGCATTCCTGCAGGCAGTATTTTTGCAATTGTTGCTCATCAGCTGAACCTGCCCGAGATTGGCGGCTGGGAGTTTACGCAAGAACAACAGGCCGTTATCTGGTATATACGTTTTCCGAGGATGCTGACAGGTCTACTGGTAGGGGCAGCCTTAGGTATATCGGGAGCCGTTATGCAAGGTATTTTCAGCAATCCCCTGGCAGACCCCGGAATAATCGGCGTTTCGAGCGGCGCCGCCACCGGCGCCGTTTTATCCATTGCCCTTGGAGTTTCGGCCTACAGCATGTTTGTGATGCCGGCTTTTGCTTTTTGCGGCGCAGTTTGTGCAGTGCTTCTGACGGTATTTTTAGCAAAGAAGAATGGTAAAATACCTGTGATGACATTGCTGTTAGCTGGAGTCGCCGTCAGTATGCTGCTGGGAGCGATTACCTCCGGACTTTTGACTTTTATGAATGAGCAGAAGCTTCAGCAGTATCTTTTCTGGATTGTCGGAGGACTCGATTATCGCCGTTGGGAGCACGTCTATATAGCCCTTGGGCCGATTATAACGGGAGTAATTCTGATGCTTTCGCTGGCGAGGCATTTAAATATTCTGGCTTTGGGCGATACGGAGGCAAAGGCAGTGGGCATGCCTGTTATGCGATATCGGATGGGGCTTTTGCTCTTGGCAGCAGTCACAACGGCGACTTCGGTCTGTGTCAGCGGTAACATTGGCTTTGTCGGTCTTGTTGTTCCACACATGATGAGAATGCTTATCGGTCCCGACCATCGTTTGCTCTTGCCTGCGAGTGCGCTTGTCGGAGGTATGTTCCTTGTTCTTTGTGATGCTTTGGGGCGTGTTATGATGCCTCCGGCCGAGGTAAGGGTAGGAATTATGACGGCACTTTTGGGAACGCCCTATTTCCTGTATCTCTTAAGGCGGATGCAGAAGCAGTCTGTATAAAAAAATAACGAAGCGACATTCTATGGAGGTGGCCGGTGAAGATAGCGTTTCTGCATTTAAAATTAAGCCGGGGACCGGTTGCGGACAATGCCGTAAAAATCGCCGATAACCTGCGCAGAGCAGCAAGAGCCGGTGCAGGCTGGGTGGTTACACCGGAGACTGCGCTGCAGGGATATTTCTTTGCTCTTAATGATGCGCACTTTGAACGCAACCTTGTGCCAAACTATAAAATAGATGACATGCTTGCGCTATCGCGCGAGTTGGGCGTACTAACCTTCCTGTGCTGCGGGGAATATAATCCGGCAACAGGAAAAAGCTATAACAGCTGCCTTGCTATTTCTCCTGCGGGAGAAATTGTCGGCCGGCAGTACAAGATGACCGGCCACGACGTAGGTGCCGAGGCCTGGAGTCAAAAAGGCTCGACACTGGCAGCGTTTTATTATGAAAGACAAAAGATAGGGATTTTAATTTGCTCTGATTCCTGGTACGATAAAAATGCTGAGGCCGCCAAGGCACAGGCGGTTGACCTTGTAATTGTTCCTGCCGCCTGGCAGGATTTCGACTGTGGCGGCGGCCTGCCGGAAAAGGCCTGGCAAAGATGTTCCTTAATAAGCGGAGCGCCTGTTTGGGTTTGCAATCAAACTGGAAAAACTCCGACTATGGACCTTGGCACGGCAAAAAGTGCCGTAGTTGTAAATGGGATGACAAGGCTCGCCTACAACGGCAAGGAGGCGATTCTGCTCTTTGAATGGGACGAGGCGGCCGGGAAATTGTTGTCGGAGTCCTTTGAGGTTTTACCTTTAGCTTAAAGATTACCGATAAGGTATTCCTGCAAGCGCCTTATGAGAAAACCGTTATGCCATGGCGAAATCAGGCTTGATATTATGGTTGGAAAGAAGGTACCCCATGAAGCAGCTTATAAACTATTGTCCGATTCCCGGTTACGAGAGCGATATACCGCTGACTGACAAGGAAATCGGCAGTTACCTGCAGCAAACAGGCCTTGACGGCATCGAACTTTATATTTACCAGAACGAACCTTTTGCCCAAACTTATGTTAATACTACTATGGGGGTTCATCTAAAGTTTTGGCCGTATTGGCTTGACTTGTGGCATGACCGTAATGAATTTCTTGCCTCTAAGTTTGCTTCCGAGCATGAATTAAGGAAGTTTTATCAAGGCGCAGGCAACAAAGAGGAATGGCTGGAGGCAATTCGTTCAAACATTAGACTTGCCTTAAAGGAAGAACCGGAGTATCTCGTCTGGCATATCAGCGAGTCGGATGACGAGGAGATCTTCACCTTTGCTTTCAAGTATACGGATGAGGAAGTTGTCGAGGCTGCTGCAGAAGTTTACAACGCCGTGCGTTCTATTGTTCCGCAACAGGTTACAGTACTTTTTGAGAATTTATGGTGGCCGGGGCTGAGGCTCACTGACAGAAAGATTGCTGAAAAATTCTTTTCCCTGATCGAAGGTGAGAACACGGGCATAATGCTTGACACTGGACACTTGATGAACACTAATCAGCATCTGCAAAATGAACAGGAAGCTCTCGGCTACATCTGTGAAACCATAGGGAAACTTGGACCTGTCAGGAATAAAATCAAAGGCATCCATCTAAGCTCTTCCCTTTCGGGAGAGTACCTGCGCGGTTTGAAGAGAAAACTGCCTGATAAGAAAGATGCAGGCAACGTGCCGTTGCACATTGCCTGCATTGACAAGCACGAGCCTTGGGCACAGGCACGAATAAAGAGGTTGCTTGACCTGATTCAGCCTGATTATCTTGTTCATGAACTATATTACGACAGTTTCGAAGAGCTTGCAGCTATGGTAAAGCTGCAGCAGGGTCTCTTGACCAAGGATTAAAAATTTAATATCGGAAACAACGGATGCCTTATACAGGCTTAATAGGAAAGTTCGGTGAAAAGCCGACACGGTCCCGCCGCTGTAAGGGGAAGCAAGTCCAAAAATGCCACTGAATCAATTTGGGAAGGCTTGAATTTGCGATGAACCCGAGTCAGAAGAACTGTCCGTTGTTTTATTACTGTTTGACCTACGAGCGATGGGGAGGTAATGGCGTGGAAATGTTGCTTTCGGCAGTATTTTACATCCTGTCCCTTCCATTTTGGAAGGGACTTTTTATGTTTGGGCTTTATAAGGGCCCATAATCGAATAACGGAAATTTATGAAGAAAAAACTTTGAGAGGAAGACTTATATGAAAAAAGGGGAAAAAAGTAAAAAGGTCAACATGAGCGTCATAATGGCGCTTATGCTGACGGGGACACTGCTCGCGGGCACAGAAGCCATGGCAGCGGTAAAAGAGCAGGAAGCTTTCACTTTGGGACAGATACTTGTGACAGCAACGAGATATGAAAAACCGGAACTGGAAATTGCCGCGTCCACGGAGGTAATAACAA
>JAAYIB010000115.1 GCA_012744295.1 Acholeplasmataceae bacterium | reverse complement strand
TTACAGGCTACAGCAAAAACGAACTGAAGCTTATGGGCTGGGCGCAAATCACACATCCGGACGACGTGGACGAAGATCTTGAAAAATATGAAAAACTTAAAAACGGCGAGCTTGAAAGCTATTCAATGGAGAAACGTTACATCAGGCCGGACGGCAGCACAGTATGGGTACAGATGGTAGCGGCACGGCTGACTCCTGTAAATGCGCCTGTCTTCAGGCAAATCTGCCTGATAATCGATATTACAAAGCGTAAGTCGGCGGAGCGGGCACTTATTGAAAGCGAGAGAAGCAAGAGCGTGTTGCTGTCACACCTGCCGGGACTTGCCTATCGCCGAAGCTGTGATGGAGACCTGCCGATGCTTTTTGTTTCTGAAGGCTGCAGTGAATTGACCGGCTACGACCCGGAAAGCTTTATCAACAATAAATACCTGTCTTTTGCCGATATAATTGCCGATGAATACAAGGACACAGTTTCGCGTGAACGTAAGCGTGCACTGATTTGCGCCGAACGTTTGAAATCGGAATATGAAATCATTGCCGCGAATGGACAACGCAAGTGGGTGCTCGAGCTGGGGCAGGGAGTTTATGATTCCAGAGGCAGGGCAGAAGCTTTTGAGGGCATAATACTTGATATGTCCGAACGCAAAAAAATGGAAAACCAGCTAAAATACAATAGTGAGCATGACTCCTTAACCGGGCTTTTCAACCGCAGCTATCTTGACCGGCTGCTGACAGGGAAAAAGTTTGGGGGAGTTTTGGGAGAAGCGGCTTTGCTTGCTGTCAATCTGAGCTCGGTTCATATGCTGAGCAGGAACTACGGTTTCCAATACTGCCAGGAGCTTATAAAGCGTGTCGCCGCCATATTGAGGTCACACACGACGGAGCTGCGTCAGCTTTTCTACACAAATGAATATCAGTTTGCATTCTACCTTGAGAACTATGGAGGCAAAACCCAACTAAAAGCTTTCTCTGAAAAAATTGCCGACGCGCTTGAAGACATTCTGGCTATGGAAAGGATAGACGGCGGCATCGGAGTGCTCGAGATAAGCGGGTGTGAGGAAAAAGATTCGGAAACTTTGCTCAAAAATCTGCTGCTGGCCTCTGAAAAAGCCCTAAACAATGGGAAAAAGGACATAGGAGTCTGTTTCTTCGGACAGGATATGCAGGAACAGCTTTTGCGTGAGGCAACAATTCAGCAGGAGCTCGAGCAGATTGTTTTTGGGCTTGAACCGGAAAGACTATACCTGGAATTTCAGCCAATCTGTGATTTAATGTCGCGCGAAATTGTTTCTTTCGAGGCGTTGGCACGTCTTTGTACTAAGCGGCATGGGCCGGTCGGCCCCCTTGATTTCATACCTCTTGCCGAAAAGTCAAAACTGATTGTACCGTTGGGCATGGAGGTCATACGCCAGTCGCTTGTCTTTCTGGAGTCGATGCAAAAAGCCGGTTATCCACGGATTACCGTATCTATCAACATATCGGCCATACAACTTCTGAAGGAAGGCTTCGCCGAGGATTTGTGTGCGGTGATTGCTGAACAAAAGGCCGACCCCCGTAACATCATTCTCGAAATTACCGAATCAATATTCTTTGCCAATTACCAGGACGTGAATGCGTTGTTAAACAAGTTGAAGGACTTCGGGTTAAGTATCGCCATCGACGACTTCGGAACGGAATATTCGTCTCTGGCTCGTGAAGGAGAGCTTAAAGCCGATTACCTTAAGATCGACAAGCATTTCATCGACAAGCTGCTCTCCGAAGATAATGAAAAAGCGATTGCCAGCGATATCGTATCAATCGGTCACAAACTCGGGCAACGCATTGTGGCCGAAGGAGTTGAGCATGAGGCGCAGCTAAGCTACTTGAAACGCCATGGCTGTGACGAGGTTCAAGGCTATTTGATCAGCCGCCCCTTGAGGGGGGCGAGGGCTCTCGAATTTTTAAACGAATGGCAGTCAAACCAGTCAAGTTAGAAAAACATTTACAGTAAAAAAGGTTGCGGCGCTGAACAATTCAGCACCGCAACCTTTTTAATTTCATTTTATTATGCTTTACTTTGCCTCGATTGTTTTTTTTTCTTTAAAGAGCCGCATATCAAATTCCCTGTATTGGTTTTTGCCAATGTTTTTAGCTTGATACATCGCAAAATCGGCGTAATCTATCAGCTCGAAGATGTCTTCCGTATCCTTGCCGTAAACGGATAGTCCTAAGCTGCAGCAAACGGGAACGCGGGCATTGTCAAGACATATTGGCTCCTTCAGCACGACGGCCTCTATATTCTGCCAGATTGCTTGTGCATCTTCGGTTTCAAAAGCTTCATAGCCGTGGATGTAAAGCCCGAATTCGTCGCCTGCTATCCTCATGCAGACCAGGTTCTTAAAGGGAAGCTTTAAAAGCCGGTGGGCAAAAGTCTTTAAGTACGTGTCACCGGACTTGTGTCCATAATTGTCATTGATCTTTTTAAAGTCGTCAAGGTCAATAAAGGCAAATACGCCCAATTTTTTCGGGTCACGGGCGATAATGCCCTGGATTTCGTCACGATACTGATAACGGCTGACAAGACCCGTCAGTGCGTCTTTGACCAGTCGGTTGTTAAGCTCCTTGTTTAATACGTCAAGCCTGGCATAGGCTTTTTTCAGTTCTCGCTGCATGTTTAAAAGGTTGCTGTTCAGCTTCTGGATATGTTCGAACTGAGTGCCGATCATGACTTCATTTTCTGTAAGCAGCGACTTGTCGGCGATTCTGACAAGCTTCATAAAGCTTTGAACCGTTTCGGTAAGTGCGGCTCCTGTAATGTCATTCTTGAAAAGGTACGAATCGAGTCCGTGGACAAGCAGCCTGTCACTATACTTCAT